>NZ_CP030126.1:3187500-3440599 GCF_003568845.1 Indioceanicola profundi
AGGGACGACCCGCTGAGCGCCGAGGTGCTTGGAGCGGCATTCGCCGTTGCCAACACCCTCGGCCATGGCTTCCTGGAAGCCGTCTACCGGCGCGCCATGGTCCGCGAACTCTCACTGAAGGGCATCCTGGTTGAGGAAGAGGTCGGCTTCAGCGTCACTTACAAGGGCCAGCAGGTTGGCCGCTATAGGGCCGATCTGGTCGTGGATGGCCGGATCATTGTCGAACTGAAATGCGTCGAACGGCTTGTCTCACCCCACGTCGCGCAGACCTTCAACTATCTCAGGGCAAGCGGGCTTTCGGTGGCGCTGCTCGTCAACTTCGGGCGGCCGAGGATCGAATGGAAGCGGCTGTATCTGGGCGAGGGGTTTTGAGAGTGGGACAGCTTCGAGAGCCAGCGTTGGAAGGGAGACATTCTAGAAAGATGAAAATGATGAACAGGATGAATATGATGGGGCGCGGCGGACTGGTTCAGTCTGCCATTCGCCGACATCAATTTTGAAATGGGCGCTTTGCGCCCGGTAAAGATCCGGATTTGTTCATGCCATGGCTGCTGAAGGTCCTCGCAGCTGGAGACGATGCTCTCCTCCATCATTTTCATCCTGTTCATCATTTTCATCTTTCTAGAATGTCTCCCCTCCCGACGCCAAGCCCGTGTCCTCACCCCTCCCGACACAAGGCCCCGACATCGCCCCCCACGGCGCATGATCGAGCGCATCCCCGCCCCGCTTGATCCGTTCTTGCCCCTGCCCACATAGCAGGGATCGATTCCGGGGGCCGGCGTGTGGCGCCGAGCCGCCCCTTCCGTAACCGGCAGGTCAGATGTCCAATACCTCTTCCAGCCACGATCCGATCCAGTGGCACGGCACCACCATCCTGTGTGTCCGCAAGGGCGGGCAGGTGGTGATCGCCGGTGACGGCCAGGTCTCCATGGGCCAGACCGTCATGAAATCCAATGCCAAGAAGGTCCGCCGCCTGGCCGGCGGGCAGGTGATGGCCGGGTTCGCCGGCGCCACCGCCGACGCCTTCGCCCTGTTCGAGCGGCTCGAGGCCAAGCTCGAGCAGCATCCGGGCCAGCTCACCCGCGCCGCCGTCGAAATGGCCAAGGACTGGCGCACCGACCGCTATCTGCGCCGGCTGGAGGCCATGATGGCCGTGGCCGACAAGGATGTCTCCCTGGTCATCACCGGCAATGGCGACGTGCTGGAGCCGGAGGACGGGATCATCGGCATCGGCTCCGGCGGCAGCTTCGCGCTGGCCGCCGCCCGCGCCCTGATCGACCAGGACCTCGACGCCGAATCCATCGCGCGCCGCGCCATGAAGATCGCCGCCGATATCTGCGTCTATACCAACCACAATGTCGTCGTGGAGAAGATGTGACCATGACCGCCTTCTCCCCCCGCGAGATCGTTTCCGAGCTCGACCGCTACATCGTCGGCCAGCATGAGGCGAAGCGCGCCGTCGCCATCGCGCTGCGCAACCGCTGGCGCCGCCAGCAGCTTCCCGAGGGGCTGCGCGAGGAGGTTCTGCCCAAGAACATCCTGATGATCGGCCCCACCGGAGTCGGCAAGACCGAGATCGCGCGCCGGCTGGCGAAGCTTGCCAACGCGCCCTTCCTGAAGGTCGAGGCCACCAAATTCACCGAGGTCGGCTATGTCGGCCGCGATGTGGAGCAGATCGTCCGCGATCTGGTGGAGATCGCCATCACCCTGACCAAGGAGCGGCTGCGCAAGGAGGTCCAGGCCAAGGCGGAGCTGCATGCCGAGGACCGGGTGCTGAACGCCCTTGTCGGCGAGAGCGCCGGCACGGAGACGCGCGCCAAGTTCCGCAAGATGCTGCGGGAAGGCACGCTGAACGACAAGGAAATCGAGATCCAGGTCCAGGACAACCAGACCCCGGGCATGCCGACCTTCGACATTTCCGGCATGCCCGGCTCCCAGATGGGCATGGTCAATCTGGGCGACATCTTCGGCAAGGCCTTCGGCGGCCGCATGAAGACCCGCCGCATGACCGTGGCGGAGAGCTACGAGGTGCTGGTGGCTGAGGAGGCCGAGAAGCTGCTGGACCAGGAGAAGGTGACCAAGGAGGCGATCCACGTCACCGAGCAGACCGGCATCGTCTTCCTGGACGAGATCGACAAGATCACCGCCCGGTCGGAGCGCGGCGGCGCCGATGTCAGCCGCGAAGGCGTGCAGCGCGACCTGCTGCCCCTGATCGAGGGCACCACCGTCAACACCAAGCACGGGCCGGTGAAGACCGACCACATCCTGTTCGTGGCCTCCGGCGCCTTCCATCTGGCGAAGCCCAGCGACCTGCTGCCGGAGCTGCAGGGCCGCCTGCCGATCCGGGTCAATCTCCAGCCGCTCACCCGCGACGATTTCCGCCGCATCCTGACGGAGCCGGAAGCCAGCCTGATCAAGCAGTATATCGCGCTGCTGGCCACCGAGGAGGTGATCCTGGACTTCACCGAGGACGGGATCGACGAGCTGGCCAATCTGGCCGCGGAGATCAACCGCACGGTGGAGAATATCGGCGCCCGCCGCCTGCACACGGTGATGGAGCGCCTGCTGGAGGATGTCAGCTTCAACGCCTCCGACCGCGGCGGCCAGACCGTGACCATCGACAAGGAATTTGTCCGCGCCCAGCTCGAAGGGCTGGCGCAGAACACGGACCTGTCGAAGTTCATCCTGTAAGACGCGTACGCCCTACCCCGCCGCCCGCTCCAGCACCACGTCCACGCCCGATTCCTGCACCGGGCGGAAGCCGTGTCGGGCCAGCAGGCGGCGGGCCGGGTTGTTGTAGAGCAGGGTTATCCTGAGCGGCCGGCCGGCCTGTCCGGCCAGGGCGCACAGTCCGGCGATCACCTGCCCGCCCAGGCCGCCGTTCCGCAGGGCGGGATGTATCACCCCGTCCAGCAGCAGGATGGGGCCGGAGCCCGTCCAGTCCAGCACCATTCCGCCCGCCACCCCCTCCCGCCCCAACAGTATGAGCGGCGTCGCGCCGGGCCTGCGGCGGCGCAGGCCGGAGCGCCACTCGTCCAGCCGCATGCCCGTCATCATGCCGCGCACCTCCGCCGGGGCGTTGGCCAGGCTTTCCTCCACCTCCGCCGCGATCAGGGCGCGCATCTCGCCGACATGGTCGGGCATCGCCGGGTGGCAGGACAGGGGACGGGGCAGGCAGGACAGGCGCTCATGCAGCAGGACGGGAAGCGGCGACATCTTTGACCTGGGCGGGAGAGTTGCGCTGGAGCGTGCAACCTATTCCTGTCCGTCGCATCCTGTGCGTGAACTGCTTCACAGCCCACGCACGTACATCCTCATCACCTGTTAGTCGATCCGCCGCACCGTATAGCCACGGTCGGCCAGCAGCTTGGGCAGGGCGTCCGGCCCGACCAGATGCAGCGCGCCGACGGCGACGAAATCCGTACCGGATTTCTTCAGCTCGGCCTCCATGGCGTCGGCCCAGGCCAGGTTGCGTGCCCGCACGAACACCTCATAGGCATGGGGATGCTCGTTCAGCAGGTCGGCGACGAACACATCCTCCAGCCCGCTGATGTCGCCGGCCGCCCATGAGGCGACGACCTTGTCCAGATGGCCCAGCTCGGCCATGTCGTCCAGCGTGGCTTCCAGCAGGGCCACCTGCACGTCGTCCGGCAGATCGGCGATGAAGCGGATCTGCTGTTCCGCCGTTTCCAGCTCCCGCACGGCGGAGTCCGGCACCAGCCGGCGCAACGCCTTGTCCACGCCGCTGTCGGGCGAATAGCCTGCCCGCACCATGGCGACTCCGGCCAGCATCACCGCGGCCGGGGCGGGCTTGAAGGGGTCCAGCTGGGCCGGCTGCGCGCCCAGTTCCGCGGCCATGGCGCCGAACCGCTTGTACAGGGCCGGGTCCAGCCTGGACGAGAGCGGGTTGTTCGTGTCCAGCATCAGCGGGACCATGCGGCCCATCAGGACCGGGTCCTCCAGCCGAATCGGGTCCACCTCGAACCAGACCTCTTCCGCGGTCTCCAGCGCCTTCCGCATCTCCTCGGATTTCCACTGCGTGTCCGGCCGCAGGACGTGCACCGTGCCGAACAGGACCATCCGGCTGTCGGCATCCGTCACTTCCCACATGGGCGGCTTGGCCGCGGCCGGCTGGACCGCCGCAATTCCCATCGCCGCCGCGGCAATAGCGCCGCATGCCCACCGTGCCCAGACGATCATTCCGTTACTCCCGATTGCATGCCGGATGCCCGGCGCGACCGGCAGGATAAGCGCCGGAAGCGGCAGGACCAAGTGTAACCGTTATGGTCCATATGCGGACTGGTTATTGCGCTAACGGACCACAACGGTTACATTCTCCCGCATGTCGTCCGGCCACCAGATATTCTTCCTGATGACCCGGGCCAGCCATGCGCTGACCCGGTTCGTGGACCGTGAGCTGGACTCGCGCTTTTCGATCACCTCCACCCAACTTGCCGCATTGACGCGGATCGCGGCGGATGAGGGCTGCCTGCTGACGGAGCTGGCGGCGGGGCTGGGGCTGAACAAGTCGGCCGTCACCACCCTGGCCCGCCGGCTGGAGCGGCAGGGGCTGGCGGTGCGGGAGGCGAGTGCTGCCGACGGACGCGCCACCAGCCTGTGGCTGACCGACGCGGGGCGGGAGGTGGTGACCCGGGCCGGGCCGCTGCTGGTCGAGTTCGATGCCCGTCTGGCCGACGATCTCAGCCGGGAGGAGGCGGCGCTGGTGGCGGGGTTCCTGTCCGGCCTTCTGGACCGGTTCGCAGGCTCCGGCCCGTCGCTGCGGGAGCGGACCTACTGCCCGCCGGCCCGGCATGGCCGGCTCCCGCGGGAGTAATCCCGATCAGGGCTGGACGGATCGCCCCGCCGACACCACCGTTAGATTCAAGACAGCCGGCATGTTGCCGGCCCTTGGATGAAAGGCGCGCATGGACGGGCAGGTCGGGCTGATGGGCGAAACCGGCAGCGGAGTCGGGCCGCTGCCGCTGGAAATGGTCCAGCTTTCGGCCGCTATGTCGCTGGACGGCCATATCGACGGCTGCGGCCCCGCCCCGCTGGTCCTGTCCTGCCCGGAGGATTGCCGGGAAGTGCACGGGCTGCGCGCCGGCATGGACGCGATCCTGGTCGGGGCCGGCACCGTGAGGCGCGACGATCCACGCCTGACGGTGCGCTTTCCCGACCTGATCGAGGAACGCCGGACGGCGGGCCTGCCGGAACAGCCGGCCAAGGTGGTGCTGACCGCCAGCGGCGACCTCGATCCCGGCGCGCGCTTCTTCGCCGTTGGCGGCCCGCGCCTGGTGCTCTGCCCGGCTGCCAAGGCGGCGCACCTGCGGAGCAGGCTGGGCGGCGCTGCGGAGGTGGTGGGACTGCCGGACCTGCGGGCCGGAACGGTCCTGGCGGCGCTGGCCGATTGCGGAATCCGCCGCCTGCTGGTGGAGGGCGGCTGCTCCGTCCTCACCCTGTTCCTGGAGGCGGGGGCGTTCCACCGGCTGCGGCTGGCGGTGGCGCCCTTCTTCATCGGCGGCGGGGACGCTCCGCGGCTGGTCGGGCCGGGCCGCTTCCTGCACGGCCCCGGAAACCGGCTGCGGGTCGAGCGCACCACGCTGGTCGGCGATGTCAGCGTGATCGACCTGGTCAACAATCAGGCAGGATAGGCCGCACTGCCGCCGCTCCGGCGCAGGGCCGCACCGCCCGTAGCGGCAACGGAGGCAGGGCGGCTGCCGTCAGGTCCAGCCATTCCAGAAGTTCCTCCCGGTCGTAGGGGCGGGCCAGCCGGGCCAGGAGAAGACCCGTGCTGGCGGTCTTACCCTGCTGGAGCAGGGACACCAGCCGGATCAGCGCGGCTTCATCCCCGCTCAGCGCCGTGACGCAGCCGTTCTGGATGTCCGGCTGTCCCAGGGGCAGCCGGTGCAGAAGGTCCAGCGCCATGTCCCAGGGCAGCAGCGCGTCCGACCAGCGGGCGCCGAGATGGCGTCGGAACTCCGCCTCCACCTCCTGCCAGCGGTGGCGGCCGTGCCGCCAGCGCCGCGCCGACCAGAGCAGCAACTGCTCCGCCGGGGACAGGTCGAACACGGACAGGGGCCGCGGCTGCTGGGCCGGCGGCATGTCCATGGGGCGGAAGTCCAGCGGCGTCCGCGGCCATGCCACGCTCGCCACGCCGGCCGCCAGGGGCGGCAGCTTCTGTCCACCATCCGCAACGCGCATGATCGCACCTCTCCATCCATGGTGTGGCATGCAGGATATTGAGAGTCATTCGCATTTGCAAGGGTGCCGTGGATCGGGAACGAGGATCGGGCCGCACCGGTTGACAGGGCGACAGGTCCCGACGCTGGGACATTCCTCAGAACCGGACAGACAGGAGGACATCCATGGCAAGCGGAGCCCGCGGCAGCGAAGCCCAGACGACCACCGACCACGAGACGATCCGCAAATGGGCGGAAGCCCGCAACGGTCGTCCGGCATCGGTGAAGGGCACGCACAAGGGCGATGACGGCGGCATCCTGCGCATCGACTTCGACGAGCAGGAAGAAGGGCTGGAGCCCATCACCTGGGACGAGTTCTTCAAGACCTTCGAGGATCGTGAGCTGGCCTTCCTCTATCAGGACGAAATCGACGGCAACAAGAGCCGCTTCTTCAAACTGGTAAGCCGCAAGCACTGACGGACGGCCGGGCGCGTCGTCCCTGCCGCGCGGGCATCCGCCCGCCGCGGGCGGGAACCCGTGAGCGCCCGTGCCGGTTGCCAGGGCCACGACCAACGAAAGGGAGAATCCCATGCCGCGCCATCAGATCAGCGCCGCCACCGCCGCCACGGCCCTACTGCTGCTGGCCGCCCCGGCTGTCGCCCAGCAGGGCGGGAGCGCCGGGGGCGCCGCCGCCCAGACCGAACGTCGGGGTCCGATCGGCACCCAGACGCAGACCAGTCCGGACGACCGGCTGCTGCAACAGACCAATCCGGCCGGTGCCGACGTGCAGATGACGGCCACGGCCGAGCTGCAGGGCCCCAAGGGCGAGCGCATGGGAACGGTGGCCTTCGTCGAGACGCCGAACGGCACGCTGGTGCAGATCCGCCTTCAGAACGTTCCGGCCGGCGGCCATGGGCTGCACATCCACCAGAACGGAGCCTGCGAGCCGCCGGACTTCAAGTCCGCCGGCGGCCACTACGCGCCAGGCGGCAACAGCCACGGCATCCTCAGCGAGAAGGGCATGCATGCCGGCGACCTGCCCAACGTCTATGCCGAGCAGGACGGGGTCGTACAGGTCGACTACTTCACCCAGAGCGTCCAGATCCAGCCCGGCGGCACTGCCAGCCTGCTGCCCAGCGGCAGCCGCTCCGTCGTGCTGCACGCCACGGTGGACGATTACAGCACCGATCCGGCCGGCGATTCCGGCAATCGCATCGCCTGCGGCGTGATTGTCTCGCCCATGGCGGATGCCGGCGTGGCCCCGGAAAAGCCGGGCCGCTGAGCGAAGCCTTCCAGCCTGCGCATTGGCCGGGGCCCGTTCTGAGAACGGGTCGCATTTGCCCTTGACAGGCCCCGGCCCTGCGGCCAATCTGCGCGCAACTGCGAACAATTCGCAACATCGATCCGCAGAACCCGGGTTGGGGAGGAGTATCGCAATGGGCATGATCGGTCGGCGCGCACTGGGCCGCGGTGCGCTGGGAGTGGTGATCGGCACGGCGCTGCTGGCGCTGGGCGGCGGGTCCGCCCTGGCTGCGGGAGAGGTGAACATCTACTCCTCCCGCCACTACGATTCGGACCAGCTGCTCTATGATGCCTTCGAGAAGGAAACCGGCATCCGCGTCAACCTGATCGAAGGCAAGGATGACGAGCTGATCGAGCGCATGAAGGCCGAAGGGCGCAACAGCCCGGCCGACGTGCTGGTCGCGGTGGATGCCGGCCGGCTGTGGCGCGCGCAGGAGGCCGGAATCCTCCAGCCCGTCAGCTCCGACTATCTGAGCAAGACCATCCCGCCGCAGTACCGGGAGAAGGACGGCCACTGGTTCGGCCTGTCCAGCCGCGCCCGCGTCATCATCTACAACAAGGACGCGGTGAAGCCGGAAGAGCTGTCCACCTACGAGGATCTGGCCGATCCGAAGTGGAAGGACCGGCTGCTGATCCGCAGCTCCACCAACGTCTACAACCAGTCCCTGACCGGCTCCATCCTGGCCGCGCACGGGCCGGAGAAGACCGAGGAGTGGGCCCGCGGCATCGCCGCCAACCTGGCCCGCCCGCCCCAGGGCGGCGATACCGACCAGATCCTGGCCGTCGCGGCCGGGGAAGGCGACGTCGCCATCTCCAACACCTACTATTTCGGCCGCATGCTGAATTCCGACGATCCGAAGGTGAAGGCGCAGGCGGAGAAGGTGGGCGTGTTCTTCCCGAACCAGAACGACCGCGGCACCCATGTGAACATCTCCGGCGCGGGCGTGGCCGCCCATGCGCCGAACAAGGCGAACGCGATCAAGTTCATCGAGTTCCTGGCCGGCCCGGAGGCGCAGAAGATCTTCGCCGACGCGAACTACGAGTATCCGGTGCTGAGCAGCGTGCCGCCGCACCCCACCGTGGCCGCCTGGGGCGAATTCACCGCCGACAAGCTGAATGCCGCCGAATACGGCCGCAACAACGCCGAGGCGCTCAAGATCATGGACCGCGCCGGCTGGAAGTAAGCGCCGCGCCGGGTCCGAACCGTCCCGTTCCGGTCGTCCTCCGGAACCACCTCATGGCCCGCTGGCAACGGCGGGCCATTTTCTTGTCATCCCGGCAGGGTTCGATGCGACGGCAAGATGCGGAACCCTGATCCGCGGGCCTGCCCTGTTGACGGAACGAGGTCAACAGGACTACCCAATCCACCAGTCCCACGATGGCGGTCGCGGCTTGATCGCGCCTGCGCGGATCGCGACCCGTCCTGAGAGCGCTTGCATGAACTGGCTCACCAACTTCGTCCGGCCCAAGATCCAGTCCCTGATGTCCTCCAAGAAGGATGTCCCGGACAATCTCTGGCACAAATGCCCCTCCTGCGAAGCGATGATCTTCCATCGCGACCTGGAGGAGAACCTGCATGTCTGCCAGCATTGCGGGCACCATATGCGCATCGGGCCGGAGAAGCGGCTGCAGATGCTGTTCGATCCGGGCTTTGAGACGATCGAGCTGCCCAAGGTGCTGGTCGATCCGCTGAAGTTCCGGGATCAGAAGCGCTATACGGACCGGCTGAAGGACGCCCAGTCCAAGACCGGGCGGCAGGACGCCATCATCGTGGCGCATGGCGCCATCAACGGCCAGCCGGCCGTCATCGCCGCCTTCGACTTCGGCTTCATGGGCGGTTCCATGGGCATGGCGGTGGGTGAGGCGCTGGTGGCGGCGGCCAAGCTGGCCGTGCTGCAGCAGGTTCCCCTGATCGCCATTCCAGCCTCGGGCGGTGCGCGCATGCAGGAGGCGATCCTGTCGCTGATGCAGATGCCGCGCAGCATCATCGCGGTGGAAATGGTGAAGGAGGCCGGGCTGCCCTATCTTGTGGTGCTGACCGACCCCACCACCGGCGGCGTCACCGCCAGCTTCGCCATGGTGGGCGACATCCATATCGCCGAGCCGGGGGCCATCATCGGCTTCGCCGGCGCCCGCGTGATCGAAAGCACCATCCGCGAGACCCTGCCGGAAGGGTTCCAGCGCTCCGAATACCTGCTGGAGCATGGGATGGTGGACATGGTGGTCCACCGCAAGGAGCTGAAATCCACGCTGGGCCGCGTCATCGACCTGCTGCGCCGGCCGGGTCCGGGTGCGGAGATCCTGAAGATGCTGCCGCGCGACGAGCGGCTGACGGCGACCCGGCCGGGTCCGGTGCCGGTTCAGACCGCGGAATAACGCTGACCAAGGACGCCCGAGTCATGATCAAGGCGGCGGTCGCCCCGGCCGAGCCGCGGCTGGAAGCCGTGCTGGAGCGGATGCGGCGGCTGCATCCGAAGGTGATCGACCTGTCGCTCGGCCGGATCGAGCGGCTGCTGGCCAAGCTCGGCAATCCGGAGCGGCGGCTGCCGCCCGTTGCCCATGTGGCCGGCACCAACGGCAAGGGCAGCACCGTCGCCTTCCTGCGCGCCATGGCCGAGGCGGCGGGGTACAAGGTGCATGTCTATACCAGCCCGCATCTGGTGCATTTCCATGAGCGCATCCGGCTGGCCGGTTCCCTGATCGGCGATCCGGCGCTGGCGGAGCTGCTGGAGGAGATCGAGCGGCTGAACGGGGACGACCCGATCACCTTCTTCGAGATCACCACCGCCGCCGCCTTCCAGGCCTTCGCCCAGGTTCCGGCCGACCTGACGCTGCTGGAGGTGGGGCTGGGCGGCCGGCTGGACGCCACCAACGTGATCGACCGGCCCGCCGTCTCCGTGCTGACCCGCATCAGCATGGACCATATGCAGTTCCTGGGCGGCACGATCCAGGAGATCGCGGCGGAAAAGGCCGGAATCCTGAAGCCGGGCGCGCCCGCCGTGGCCTATCCCCAAGCGGACCCCGCCGTGACCTCCGTGTTCCGGGCGCGGGCCGCCGAACTGGGCGCGCCGCTGCGCCTGTTTGGCGCGCCGGAGGGCTGGCACGCGGAGGTGACGGAAACCGGCATGCGCTACAGCGGCGGCGGCCGGGTGCTGGAGCTGCCCGCCCCCGGCCTTGCCGGGGCGCACCAGGTGCTGAATGCCGGCCTTGCCGTCGCCGCGTCGGAGCATCTGCCGGTGGCGATCCCGAACGAGGCCGTGATGCGGGGCCTCGCCGCCGTGGAATGGCCGGCCCGGCTGCAACGGCTGACCCGCGGCCCGCTGGCGGACATCCTGCCCGCCGGTTGGGAACTGCTGCTGGATGGCGGACATAATGACAGCGCCGGCGAGGTGCTGGCGGCGCAGGCGCAGCGCTGGGCTGACGACGGCCGGCCGCTGGACCTTGTCTTCGGCATGCTGGGCAGCAAGCGCCCGCTGGATTTCCTGGGTCCGCTGGCCCCCCATGTGCGCCGCGTGGCCGCTGTTTCCATCCCGGACGAACCAGCCGCCCTGCCGGCGGCCGAGGTGGCGGCCCTGGCCCGCGACGCCGGCATCGCGGCAGTGGAGCCGGCGGTCAGCGTGGAGCAGGCCGTGCGGCTGCTGACCTATGGCGCGGACCAGCCGGCCCGCATCCTGATCTGCGGCTCGCTCTATCTCGCCGGAACGGTGCTGCGGGACAATGGCTAGACCGGACCCGCTGCCGCCGCCTGGACATGCGGCCCGGTAGCGGCTAACACCCATCCATGGACCTGATCGTCGAAACCGCCCCCGGCGGGGGGCATGTGTTGAACGTCGGCGGACGACGCTATGCCTGCGCCATCGGGCGCGGCGGCATCGTTGCGGACAAGCGGGAGGGGGATGGCGGCACGCCCGTGGGGGCCTGGCCCATCCGCCGGGTACTGTACCGGCCCGACCGGCTGGCGGCACCCCGCACCGCCCTGCCGGTTTCGGAAATCACGCCCGACGACGGCTGGTGCGACGACCCCGCCCACCCGGACTACAACCGCCCCGTCAGGCGTCCCTTCGCCGCCGGCCATGAGGAGATGTGGCGGGAGGACCATGCCTATGACGTGGTCGTGGTGCTGGGCCATAATGACGACCCGCCGGTTCCCGGCCTGGGCAGCGCGGTGTTCCTGCATGTGAGCCGTCCGGCGGAGCAGCAGCCGGGCTTCATGCCCACGGCCGGTTGCGTGGCCTTGCCCTTGCCGCATTTGCTGGAGGTACTGGCGCTGTGCGGCCCGGGAGACCGGCTGGTCGTGCCCGCCTGACCCGGCCGGATCGAAGCGAACCCGGAACGAACCGGGAGCGAACAAGGAAGGAGCATCGGCCCATGCGCCTCGTGGCCCGTATCCTCGGCCTGCTGCTGATCGCCGTCGCCTTCGGCCTGTTCCTGCGCGATCTGGCGATGGACGGGCCGGCCGGCACGGTGGGCGATGTCTGGTACAGCCTGCACCCGCCCAGCCTGAACCTGCTCCAGGCCGGCATCCAGCGGCATGTCAGCCCGGCCCTGTGGGACAATGCGGTGCTGCCCGCCCTGCTCTGGCCGGCGGTGATCACGGTCCTGGCGCCGGGCCTGCTTCTGCTGCTCTGGGGCTTCTGGCCGCGCCGGGACCGGGACCGCTTCTGACCGGACGCCCTGCCCGTCGGGCTTCAGCCCCCGCGGGCCTCGCCCAGCTCGCGGGTGGTCTTTTCAAGGCGCTGGGCCAGCTCCCGCATGATCTCCACCGCCATCTGCGGAAATTCGGTGATGAGGCGGAAGAACTGCTCCTTGGAGACCCGCAGGCATCTCAGCTGCGTGCGGGCGCGGACAGTGGCGGTGCGGGGCACGTCGCAGAGGATGGCGATCTCGCCCAGGACGCCGTTCTTCTCCACCACGGCCACGACAACCGGTCCCTGGGGCGTTTCCACGATGATTTCCGCCTCGCCCTCCAGCACCACATAGGCGGCATCCGCCACCTCGTCCTGCCGGAACAGCACGGCGCCGGCCTCGAACCCGACGCGCTCGCTGGTGAAGGCCAGCAGCTTCAACTTGGACACCTCGATGTTGGCGAACAGCTTTATGCGCCGTAGCGCCTCCACATCCTCGGCAATGCTCACAGGGCGTGTTCTCCCAGGCGGCTTCCAAAACGATAGGTCAAGTGGTGCCGCAGCCCGGCGGGCTTGTCCAGCCTCTCGACCGCGTCCGGATGCCATGTTACCGGCTTGGGCATGAGCGCGATCCTGTATCTGGCCCAACCGCTCGACCCCGCCGGGGAGCGGCACACCCTGCACCTCGTGGAAGCGCTGGCCGCGGCGGGGGCCGCCACGGTGCTGGCCTGGGGCGGCATCCGCCTGCCCGCTCTGGCGGGGGTGGAGCTCGCGCCACTGCCGCCGGCGGGCGGGTTGATGGCGGGCGGGCACTGGATACTGGACCCGGACGGGCAGCCGGTGGACCATGCCTGGAAGAAGCGGCGCGCCGCAGCCAGCCTGGCCATAGCGGCGCGGGTCCGGCCGGCGCTGCTGCTGCTGGACGGGGCGGCCTTTGGCAGCGGTGCCTTCCGGTTCGAGCTGAAGCCGCTGCTGGAGATCGCGGCGCGCCGGCAGCCCCGGCCGCTGATCGCCGTCTGGTCGCCCGGCGGCACGCCGCTGCCGGTGCCGGAGGGGCAGCGCGCCCCCGACCGGGTGGTGGGCGAAGCGGAGCCGGCAGCCGCGGCCGCAACTCTGAGAACTCTGTTGGGGGAAACGGGCGGCTGATCAGCCGGGCGGCGTGTTGGCCCGTGCTGCGACGGCCTTTACCCGGTGGCTGCTGGCCGCATGGCGGGGAACCATCCGTTCCAACCGCCACATCAGGTAGGGGGCCGGCACGCTGACCAGGATGGCCAGGATCGCCACCGTCTGGACATGCAGCAGCGATCCGTCCGGAGCGGAGTCCAGCACGGTTGCCGCCCCCATCGCACCGATGGAGCTGAAAACCTGGGTGCAGGCCTGCACCAGCGCCATGAACCCCGCCCGCTCCCCCGGATCGGGCACCTTGGAGACGGCGGTGCTCTGGGCCACGATGCGGGCGGTATTGAACATCATGGAGCAGGGCACCAGCAGCAGGGCCGGCAGCGCTACCCAGTCCCGACCCACGAAGATCAGCCAGATCGTGGCCGCCATGCCGGCCGTGGTGGCGAGCGTGACGGGGGTGGAGCCGAAACGGTCCACCAACTGGCCGGTCCAGCGCATGCCGAAGAAGCTCACCACCCCGCCCACCATGTAGAGCAGGCCCAGATCCTCCCGCGGGAAGTCCAGGTTGAACTGCAGGAAGACCGGCAGGTTCGTCATCACCATGAAGCCGGGGATGATCGCCACCGCCGCCAGCGCCAGTGCCAGCAGGGTGGAGCGGCGCGCCGCGATGCGCATGAGCCGCATCAGCGGATTTCCCCTATCGGCCGGCATATCGGCCAGATGCAGCCGTTGCGACGGCAGCATGGTCATGGAAAAGATCATCAGCGCCACGCCAAGCCCGGCGACCGCCAGGAAGGTCACCCGCCAGGAGGTGAGATGCGCGATCTCAAGCCCCAGCGGGATTCCGAAGACGGCGCCGATGGAAATGGCGCTGGTGACCATGCCCATGGCCTGCCCGCGCCGCTCGATCGGCACATTGTCCGCCACGACGGAGACGGACAGGGCAGCCGCCGGTCCGCCGAACAGGCCGGAGAAGATGCGCGCCGCGATCAGGCTCTCCAGGTTCCAGGCCATGGCGGCGGCGATGTTGCCCAGGATCAGCCCGGTGAGCGCCATAGCCAGGGCAGGGCGGCGGTCGAACCGGTCGATGAACAGGGCGGAGCTGATGCCGCCGAAGGCGGAGGCGATGGTGTAGCCCGCCATGATCCAACCCACCTGGGCCGGCGGGATGCCCAGATCGCGGGTGAAATCCGGCCCCAACGGCATGACGATCATGAAGGACAGCACGCCGACAAGCTGCACCGTCGTCATCAGGGCGCTGAGGCGCCATTCCGTGGAAGTCAGCTTCAATAGAAGTCCGGCGGCAGGGGCGGATGAGCGGCAGACCGGTCATACCCTTCCGCGCGGGCCCCGTCCACTATCCCATAACGACATATCGCCCTGTCATGCAACTGCGCCGGGCGTGCGGCGCTTGCCATCAGGCGATCCGGCGCAACTCCTCCCGACGGGCGCTGTCCAGGTTCAGATGCCCGGCCAGCCGGTCCAGATAATCATGCTCCGCCGGGCTGTCCGGGCGGATGGCGAGGTGGGACGCGAGCCAGATTTCCTCCGCCAGTTCCGGCCCGCCGGTGCGGGCATGGCCGGCGATATCCTCCAGGCTCGGCGGGTTCTCCAGCTCCCGCTCCAGGATCTGGCGCTCCTCGCCGCTGGCTCCCGCCCGGTCCAGCATGGACAGAATGCGGCCGCGCTCCTCCCGGTCGATATGTCCGTCGGCATTGGCGGCGGCCACCATGGCGCGGACCAGAAGCAGCGCCTTCTGGTCGCCGATCCGCATGGCGGGATCGTCCGGGGCCGGGCCGCGCACCAATTGCTCGGCCATGCGGTCGCCCAGGGACGGGCCGGTTCCGTGGGCGCTGCGCCCCTGCAGATGCACCGTGGGCGCGTTCTCCGCCGCCGGGTTCGCCGCCTTCATCTGTTGGTAGGCCTGATAGGCCAGATACCCCAGGCTTGCCAGGCTTCCCGTCTGGCCAATGCCCCCGCGCGAGGCATGGAGGGGCGTGCGGGTGGCGCTGGCGAAGACCGATCCGCGGGCGCTGCGCCCGCCCAGGCCGGATGCCAACAAGGTGCCGAGTATGCGCTGAATATTCGCCATGGCCGGTTTCTTTCCTCCCGTTCGCTGCCCAAGGGGCAACAGGGTGGAGGACGGGCCGTTCCGCTCAGCGCCGGGCGCGCCAGCCCGGAGCCTCGGCGTCCAGGATCTTCTCCAGCTGCACCACCCGCTCATCCAGCCGCTCGGCCCGGGTCAGCAGCTCCGTCTCCACCTTGGAGGAGAGGCCGCCCACCTTCATGGCCCGCCACTTGGTCAGGTGACTCATCACGATGGCGGTGATCGGGATCATCAATGCGAGGATGGGGATGAGGATTCCACCGGACATGTCAGTACCTCAGGGCTGGTCGGCCAGCCGGCCGAGCTCGCGGTTGAGCTGGAATTCGGGGCTGGTCACATAGGCCTCGATGTCGCCCACCCGCTTCTCGATCTGTTCCAGCGCGCGGACATGGCGGCGGACATCGACGTCGCGCTTGGCCGCCTCCACATCCAGCCGCTGCCATTTCCGCATCTCGCGGGTCACGATGGCGACGATCGGGATCAGGAGCGCCAGGATGGGGATGAGAAGGCCGGCGCTCATGGTTCAGTTCTTCTCCAGGTCCTTGAACTGGCGGTTCAGGGTGAATTCCGGGGAGGCGACATAGCCCTCCATGGCCGAAATCTCCTGCTCCAGCGTCCGGAACTTGGACCGCAATCCGGCCAGGGTCTGGTCCGGCTTGGTGGTGACCGAGCGCCAGAACACCTCTTCCTCCGGGGAGTCGAACAGGTGCGTCGGCCGCTCCTTCAGGATCATCCACAGGATCACATAGCCGACCAGGAAGATCGGGCCGGAGATGAACAGCCCCAGCACGACGCCGATGCGGATAAGGGCGCTGTCCACGTTGAAATAGTCGGCGATCCCGGCGCAGACCCCGCCCAGCTTGCCTTCCCGCTTGTTGCGGTACAGCCGGTTCGGGTTGGGGGAGCGGTAATAAGGGTCCATGCGGTTCATCGAGGAGGTCTCCTGCCCGCGGCCCGCATCCATGGCCGCGCCCTGCGCCGCGCCATTGCCGGAGGTCCCGTACCAGCCGCCGGCGCCGCCCTCATCATAGCGCCGGTCGTGGCGTCCGCCGAGTCCGCCGAGGCCCAGATAGGCGCTCCAGCTCATGTCCCTGGGCTTGCCGAGGAAATCCTCGGCCCAGTCCTGGCCGCCGCCCCGTCCGGAGCGGTAGCCGCCCTGCATCCGTCCGGGACGGTAGGAGCAGCGCCAGTTCCCCTTGTCGCGGCGGCCCGGGAAGGGCGGCGGGGTCGTCCTGTCCTCCTGGGTCATGACTTTGCCCTCCATCCCGGCGCTTCCGCATCCAGGATCTTCTCGAGCTGGCGGATGCGATCCTCCATCTGGCCGGCGCTGTGGTACAGGTCGGCCATCATCTGCTCATCATCGGCGGAAAGGGTCTTCGCGATACGCCACTTGGTCACATAGTGGAAAATGATCCAGACCGGCGCCACGATGACCATGAATATGATGACCGGGACGATAAAAAACTCGGACATCGATGCCCCCCGTCGGGTGGAAGATGGAACGGGCGCCGCCTGTCAGGGGCGCCCGGCCCGTCCTCAGCCCTGCTGCTGACCCTTCTTCTGCGCCATACGCGCCTTCAGCGCGTCCAGCTCGGACTGGACCTTGGCGTCCGCTTCGAGCTCGGCGATCTCTTCCGCCACGCTCCTCTTGCGGCCCATTTCCATGACCTCGGCCTTGCCTTCCAGCACATCGAGATTGCGCTCGACCTGCTCGAAACGGCTGAAAGCATCGGTGATGCGGGTATCGTACAGTTGCGTACGCACCTTCAACTGGTTTGTCGCAGTCTTATGGCGGGCGATCAGCGCCTTCTCGCGGGCCTTGGCGTCGGCCAGCTTGGCCTGCAGCTTGCCGATGTCGTCGTTGGTCTTGGACAGGGCCTCGTCCAGCCGCTCCAGCTCGCGGCTCATGGCATCGACCATTTCGGCAATCTGGCTGCGGGCCACCAGGGCGCCCTTGGCCAGGTCCTCACGGTCCTTCGACAGGGCGAACTCGGCCTTGCGCTCCCACTCCTCCGCCTCGCGGCGGCGGTCGGCCAGCTTGCGCTCGATCTCCTTCTTTTCCGCCACCGTCTTCACGGCGGAGGAGCGGACCTCGACCAGCGTATCCTCCATTTCCTGGATCATCAGGCGGATCAGCTTCTCAGGATCCTCCGCGCGGTCCAGGATGGAATTCAGGTTGGAATTGATGATGTCGCCGAGACGGGAAAAGATGCCCATGTCGGGGTCTCCTTCAGGCAAGGGCAATGAAAAGGTTGCTCATCACGGTCGCGACCGCAAGGATGATCCAGGCCTCCACGGGAACGGCCCGGAAATCTTCATAGAGGTCCCGCAGCAGCCCGCCCGACGGGCCGGACAGATCGGTCCGGTCCTCGGCGGCCGTCCGGCCCACGGTGCGATCGCGGTATCCTTGATCGAACGTATGGTCGGTCATCTGCGGTCTCCTGCTTCACGGTTCCCGATGTGTCGCTGGGATAAACAGCAAACCGCGTGCCAAGCCGGGCGAATGGTCCGGAAGCTCTGTAAAACCTAGGAATCCCGCCATTTCCGGCCTTGACCGCAGGAGCGGCCCGGCATAGGCTTCGCCCAAGATTTCGCGATTCCCACCACTGGGTCGCCGATCCCGCCAATCTGGCCGATCTCCTGGCCGCATCGAAGGTGGCAGACCCCATGAACGCAGCCGCCAGCCCTCCGTCCCTCATCGGCCAGGCGCCCAGCTTCCTGGAACTGATGGAGCATGTGTCCCGCGCCGCGGCCCTGAACCGGCCCACATTGGTGATCGGGGAGCGGGGCACCGGCAAGGAGCTGGTGGGTGCCCGCTTGCACTATCTGTCGCCGCGCTGGGACAAGCCCTTCGTCAAGCTGAACTGCGCCGCCCTGTCGGAGACGCTGCTGGAGACGGAGCTGTTCGGGCATGAGGCCGGCGCCTTCACCGGCGCCTCCAAGCGCCACCAGGGCCGGTTCGAGCTGGCGGACGGCGGCACGCTGTTCCTGGACGAGATCGCGACCTCCAGCGTGCGCGTGCAGGAGAAAATCCTGCGCGTCATCGAATATGGCGAGTTCGAGCGGGTGGGCGGCACCCAGACCATCGAGGTGGATGTGCGGGTGGTGGGCGCCACCAATGCCGACCTGCCCCGCATGGCGGATCAGGGCCGGTTCCGCGCCGATCTGCTGGATCGGCTGAGCTTCGACGTACTGACCATCCCGCCGCTCCGCGCCCGGCCGGAGGACATTTCCATGCTGGCGGAGCATTTCGGTGTGGCCATGGCGCGGGAGCTCGACCGCCCCTTCTTCGCCGGCTTCACGCCGGAAGCGATGGACAGCCTGCTGTCCTACGAATGGCCGGGCAATGTGCGCGAGCTGAAGAATGTGGTGGAGCGGGCCGTCTACAAGCAGGCCGACCCGGCGGACCCGATCGACGAGGTGCAGTTCGACCCGTTCGAGAGCCCCTGGCGGCCCCGCCAGATGGCGATCTATGAGCGGGAGCCGATCATGGCCCAGCTTCCGGCGGTTCCCGCCGGCGCCAACGGCCATGCGCCGGCCGCGCCGAACGGGGGCAACGGGGCGAACGGCCTGCCCGGTCCCATCTCCGGGATCGTGCTGCCGGCCGACACTGTGGTTCATCTCTGGCCCAAGGACGGGGGCCATTGCGACTTCCTGGGACAGGTGGCCGATTTCGAGAAGGCGCTGCTGCGCGCGGCGCTGGAGCGGAACCAGTACCATCAGAAGCGCGCCGCCTCCGACCTCGGCCTGAACTACCACCAGTTCCGTGGCTATCTGCGCAAGTACGAGCTTCTGGAGAAGCGCAGCCGCTCCGGCGAGGCCGGGGACGGCGAGGAGATGGCGGAGGCCTGAGCCTCCGCCACGCTCGTCGGGAACGGCTCAGTTCCCGATATGCTGCTTCAGGAACCGCTCCCAGGCGGAGAAGATGCCGATCATCTGCTCCGCAGTCTGGGGGCTGTGGTCCATGCCCTTGATCTCGATATATTCATACGGCTTCCCGGCATCCTTCAACGCGGCCGCCATGTCGCGGCTGTGCTCGACGAAGGCCTGGACGTCCATGTCGCCATGGATCAGCAGCACCGGAATCTCCACCCGCTTGGCCTGGTGATAGGGGGAGACCGCCTGCAAGCTGTCCCTGTTTCCGAAGAAGAACAGGGAGCGGTTGAACTCCGTACCGTCGGTGCTCCACGCCAGCTCCTTCCAGAGCCGGTCCAGGTTGGACACCGGCGCGGTGGCGATGGCGCATTTGAAAAGGCCGCTGTCCTGTGCTGCGCCGATCAGGGCCGAATAGCCGCCATAGGACCAGCCGACGATGCAGATGCGGTCGGGATCGGCGACTCCCTGTTCGATGGCCCAGCGCACCCCATCCACCACGTCGGTCTGCATCTTGCCGCCCCACTCGCCCCGGCCGGCCTTCATGAACTTGGTTCCGTAGCCCGCGGAACCGCGGAAGTTCGGCTGCAGCACGGCATAGCCGCGGCTGGCCAGGAACTGGGACAGGGTGTCGAATGACTGGTCGTCACGGGCGATGGGACCGCCGTGCGGAAGAACGATGAAGGGCAGCTTGCCCCCCTCGCGTCCCGGCGGCAGGGTCAGGTAGGCGGGGATGTCCCACCCGTCGCGGGCCTTGTAGCTGACGGCCTCGCGGCGGCCGATGGCCTCCTGCGGGATGCCGGGGAAGGTGTCGGCCAGGGTAACGAGCTGCTTGTTCTGGCGGTCGAACACCATGTAGGCGGTCGGCGTCGTCGGACCCTGGCTCAGCAGCAGCGTGAAGCGGCCGTCCTGCGTCCAGTCCATCACCACCTCGGTGCTGTCCGGCACCGCCTTGTCCAGCCCTTCCTGCAGCTTCTGGATCGCGGGATCGAAGAAGATGTGGACCGGCAGGTCGCGGTAATAGGACAGCCCGATCACTTCGCCGCGGCGCATGATCGGGGAGGCGGCGTCGAACCGCTCCTCTGCGAGGATCTTCTCCTTGAAGGTCCCGGCCTTCAGGTCGAAGGTATAGACGGCGCTGGTGTCGGACTCATGGTTGGAGACGACATAGAGCGTGTCGTCCTTCCCGAAGCCGAGCGGAACCAGTTCGGTATCGTCGTCCAGCGAGATGCGGGAGATTTCCTGGAACTCGGCATCGAGGCCGGTCCGGAACAGGAAGCGCTGGGTCTTGGTCCGGTCGTCGAACCTTGTGGCCAGACGCAACTTGCCGCTGGGATCGGGCATGAAGGACAGCCCGCTGGCCCGGCTCCGCTCCAGCCGCTCCATCTTGCCGGTATAGATGTTCAGACGGCCGATCACCTGGCTGCGGCCGTCCGGGGCGACGATCATCACATGGTCGTGATCGATGAACTGCAGGATGCCGCCGCTGGTCCAGGCGGCATAGCCGGGCTCGAACTTCGGCTCATACAGCACGCGCAGGTTCTTTCCGTCCCGCTCCACCGCGCCCATGCGGGAAAAGCGGACGGGAACCCGGCGGCCGGGGCCGTCGGCGAAAATGCTGTCACGGCCGATCACCTGGAAAATGATCGTGTCGGAATTGGCCCACTGGATCGTGGCGAACTGGTAGTCGCCGGGCGGAATCACGACCGGCTTGTCGCCCGCGCTCGTCTCCAGCTTCTGAATGACCAGATGTTGCACGCCGTTGACCAGGGCCAGATAGGCCACATGCGTGCCGTTGGGTGAAAGCTCCACCTGCGATGCCGCCGGCATGGCATAGGCTTCCACCGGCGGCGGCGCCGCAAGCGCCGGCCGGGCCGTCATGACGCCCATGGCCCCGAATGTCAGAATACCGAACGTGGCCAGACCTGCGACGCCACGTCGAAACGCCATCCCCATACTCTCCCCTCCGCAACAACGGGTGCAAATACCTTCTTATTGAGGGGGTATCGACATGGCCGCCGCAACCCCAAAAGAACGGATATTCTTCTTCTCCGAAAGGGAGGTGGCGGCCTGCAACACCGCGCTTCGGAGCGCCGATGGTGTCCGCCGGGCAACAGCTTCCGGCGCTGGCCAGCTTTCACCCCCGGACTGCCGTGAAATCGTCGAATTCGCACACCAGATGGTCGGCTGTGCAGGTCACCTTCGGGCCGGCGCGCCTGCGGACGGGAAACCCTGCGGGCTTGGGATGCAGGCGGGTTTCCCTTAGTTTGGGTGAAACGCCGCAGCGGCCCCGGATCGAACGGCGCGCCTCCACAACCGACACAGCATGGCGGAACCGTGAGCATTACAGGCAGGAAACAGGGTGAACCGCTGACGGCGCCGCCGAAACCGCCGAAGCCGCCCGGCCAGGGGCCGAAGCCCCGGAAGGCCAAGCCGGCTAAGAAAAGCGGCGGCTGGGGGCGGAGCATCGCCAAATGGGGCGTGGTGACGGCCATCTGGGGCTTCCTGGCCGTGCTGTTCACCGTGGCCTGGTTCGCCCACGACATGCCGGACGTGGCCGATGCCGTGAAGTTCGAGCGGCGGCCGGCGGTGACGCTGGTGGCGGCCGACGGCGCGCCCTTCCACCGCTTCGGCGACCTGCGCGGGGCCACCGTGCATATGGAGGACCTGCCGCAGCACCTGATCGAGGCCGTGGTGGCGACGGAGGACCGGCGCTTCTGGTGGCATTTCGGGCTGGACCCCATCGGCATCGCGCGCGCCGCCTGGACAAACTGGCGGGCAGGGCGCGTGGTGCAGGGCGGTTCGACCCTGACCCAGCAGCTTGCCAAGAACCTGTTCCTGACGCCGGACCAGACCATCAAGCGCAAGGCGCAGGAGGCGATCCTGGCCCTGTGGCTGGAGGCGCGCTACAGCAAGGAGCAGATCCTCACCGCCTATCTGAACCGGGTCTATCTAGGGGCCGGCACATTCGGCGTGGATGCCGCGGCGCGCACCTATTTCCACAAGCCGGCCACCGAGCTGAACCTGCGGGAATCCGCCGTGATCGCCGGTCTGCTGAAGGCCCCCAGCCGCTACGCCCCCTCGGCCAATCCCGACCGGGCGCGGGAACGGGCGGAGGTGGTGCTGGCCGCGATGGTGGATGCCGGCTATCTGACCGAGGCACAGGCCAAGGAAGCGATGGCGCAAGGCCCCGCCGTACCCCGGCGCAAGCCCGGATCGGAAGGGGACGGGCGTTATTTCGCCGCCTGGGTGGCCGACCAGGTGGCCGCCTTCGTCGGGTCCGACCATGGCGACCTTCTGATCTACACCACCTTCGACGCCGACACCCAACGCTCCGCTGAGAGCCATATCGCGGAAATCCTGCGCAGCAAGGGCGCGGATTCGAAGGTCAGCCAGGCCGCCGCCGTGGTGATGACGCCGGATGGCGCGGTGCGCGCCCTGGTCGGCGGGCGGGACTGGGACCAGAGCCAGTTCAACCGCGCCACCCAGGCCCTGCGCCAGCCGGGATCGGCCTTCAAACCCGTGGTCTATCTGGCAGCGTTGGAGGCCGGCTGGCGGGAGGACAGCGTCCTGATGGACGCGCCCTACAGCAAGGGCAAGTGGAACCCCGGCAATTACGACGGCAAGTTCCGGGGGGAGATCAGCCTGCGGGACAGCCTGGCCTATTCCGTCAATACCTCCACCATCCGCCTGCTGGAGGAGACGGGGGTGCCGCGCAGCATCGCCATGGCAAAGCGTCTCGGCCTGACCGGCAACATGCGCAACGACCTCTCCCTTGCGCTGGGCACCAGCGAGACCACGCTGCTGGAGCTGACCGGCGCCTACGCCACCCTGGCCAATGACGGGCGGGCGGTTATCCCCTATGCGATCCTGGAGATCCGCGACGTCAACGGCCAGCTCCTGTACCAGCGGCGCGGGTCGGGGGCGGGGCATGCCGTGTCCGGCCCGGACGTGGCGGCCATGAACCGGCTGCTGCTGGCCCCCATCGCCTATGGCACCGGCAAGTCCGCCAATCTCGGCGGGCGCATGGCGGCGGGCAAGACCGGCACCACCCAGGACTACAAGGACGCCTGGTTCGTCGGCTTCACCGCCGATCTGGTGGCCGGCGTCTGGATGGGCAACGACGACGGCTCCTCCATGAACCGGGTCACCGGCGGCGGGCTGCCGGCCGTGCTGTGGAAGGAGATCATGCTGGATGCGCACCAGGGCCTGCCGGTGCGCGACCTGCCCGGCCTGACCAATCCCCATACCGGGCCGCTGGTGGCCCAGACCCAGCCCTATCCGGTCCAGGACGAACCCACGCCGGAAGGCACCCAGCGCCCGACGCAGCAATCGGACCCGATCAGCGACCTGCTGCGCCGCTTGACCGGCAATTAGGGGTCACGGAGCCGGGGGCGGGGCCAGCGCGGCGTCCGCCTTCAGCTCCACGCCGGTGAGCTTCAGCCGCCGCGCCTCCCCCATCAGCCCGGCGATCAGGGTTGCCGCCGCGTCGGGCGGGAAGCCGCCAGGGCGGATGTTGGACACGCAGTTGCGCTGGGAATCCATGGTGCGGCCCGGCCGGGGGTTCCAGGTCAGATAGGCCCCAAGGCTGTCCGCCGCGGACAGGCCCGGCCGTTCCCCCACCAGCATCACCGCCATGGCGGCCCCGCAGGCCGCGGCCACATGGTCGCCCAGCGCCACCCGCGCCTGATGCGCCAGCACCACGGGGCCGAGCGTCCAGCCGCCCAGCCGGTCCAGCAGGGCGCGCACCAGCGCCGCCCCGTGGTCGTGCACCGCCCGCGCCGACAGCCCGTCCCCCAGCACGATCACCGCCTCCACCGGTCCGGGCGGCAGCCCCTTGGCGCTGGCGGGATCGAGCCGCCGGCCGAGATCGGGGCGCTGGAGATAGGCGGCGCGGTCCGGCGCTTGGCTTCGGACCTGGATCGTTTCGATGCCGGACAGGTTGACGGCGACCCGTTCCGGATCGAAGGGCTGATGCACGGCATCGCGCGCCAGCGCGTGGTCCCGCTGGAATTCCAGCATCCGCGCCGTGGGCAGCCCGTCCCCGCTGCGCCCCAGCGCGATCCGGGCCGGCGTGAAGCGCCGCAGCTCCGCCCAGGGGTCCCGCCCGCTCATGCGACACTCCCGATCAGCCGGGCGGCACCGCTGTCCGCCAGTTGCGGGCGCATCCGGCCGGCCGGGTCCATGACGCCCATCTGCGCCAGCCACGCCTCGAACTCCGGCGCCGGCTTCAGCCCCAGGACGGAGCGGACATAGAGGGCGTCGTGGAAGCTGGTGCTCTGGTAGCTCAGCATGACGTCGTCGGCGCCCGGAACGCCCATGATGTAGCTGCACCCGGCCACCCCCAGCAGGGTCAGCAGGGTGTCCATGTCGTCCTGGTCCGCCTCGGCATGGTTGGTGTGGCAGACATCCACCCCCATGGGCAGGCCCAGCAGCTTGCCGCAGAAATGGTCCTCCAGCCCGGCCCGGATGATCTGCTTGCCGTCATAGAGGTATTCCGGCCCGATGAAGCCCACCACCGTGTTGACCAGCAGCGGCCGGAACCGGCGGGCCACGGCATAGGCGCGGGCCTCCATCGTCTGCTGGTCCACCCCGTGGTGGGCGTCGGCGCTGAGCGCGCTGCCCTGGCCGGTCTCGAAATACATGACGTTGTCGCCCACGGTGCCCCGCTTCAGCGCCAGCGCCCCCTGATGCGCCTCCTCCAGCAGGGCGAGGTCGATGCCGAAGGCGCGGTTGGCGTCCTGGCCGCCGGCGATGCTCTGGAACACCAGATCCGCCGGCCCCTGCCGCTCCATCACCTGGATCAGGGTGGTGACATGGGCCAGCACGCAGGACTGCACCGGCATGGCCCAGCGGGTGCGCAGATCGTCCAGCATCTCCAGCAGGGCGATGGTCTGGCCCACGCTGTCGGTGGCGGGGTTGATCCCGATCACGGCATCGCCGCAGCCATACATCAGCCCGTCCAGGATGCTGGCCGCGATAGCCTTCAGGTCGTCGGTGGGGTGGTTGGGCTGGAGGCGCACCGACAGCCGGCCGGGCAGGCCGATGGTGCAGCGGAACGCCGTCACCACCCGGCATTTGCGGGCCACGGCGATCAGGTCCTGGTTGCGCATCAGCTTGGACACGGCCGCCGCCATCTCCGGCGTCAGGCCGGGGGCGAGGGCGCCCAGCGCCTCCGGCGTGGCGGCGTCGGACAGCAGCCAGTCGCGGAACTGGCCCACCGTCATGGACGCCACGGGCGCGAAGGCCGCCGCATCATGGCTGTCCAGGATCAGCCGGGTGACCTCGTCCCGCTCATAGGGGATCGGTGCCTCGTCCAGGAAATGCTTCAGCGGCAGGTCGGCCAGGGCCATGCGCGCGGCCACCCGCTCCGCCCCGCTTTCCGCCGCCAGCCCCGCCAGCCGGTCGCCCGACCGGTCCGGCGTGGCCTTGGCCATCAGGGTCTTCAGGTCCGCGAACACATGGCGCGTGCCGCCGAGGGTGGCTGTGAAGCTCATGCGCGCATCCTTGCCGCTCTGTCACGATAACAACGCTCCGTCACCCCGGCGGAAGCCGGGGCCTAGGGCGGCCCGCACCGCCCCTGGGGCCCTGGGTCCCGGCTTTCGCCGGGATGACGGGAAGAAGGAGGGCGGCCCGGAAAGGCCGCTCGTCCTCTCAATGCGCCTCGCGCCCGCCGGTCATGGCGAAGCGTTCCTCCGGCGACAGGACCAGCTTGTGCCGGCCGATGGCGGCGAAGTAGGCGATGCCGCAGGCGTACCAGATGGCGGCCCCGATCACCCCGGCCCGGTAGACCGGGTCCAGGAGCTGGTAATAGATCGTCGCCAGCGCGATCACGATGGTGACCACCGCCCCCGGCATGCCCAGCGGGCTGCGGTAGGGCCGCTCGATGTGCGGGAACTTGATGCGCAGCCGGATGAAGGAGGTGGCCTGCATCATGTAGCTGATCATGGCCCCGAACACGGCCATGTTCAGAAGGGTGCCGCCGATGAAGGCCCCGCCGGCCTCCCCGCCCGCCACGAACCAGACGGTGAGCAGCACCGCCAGGCCCATCAACGCGCCCGCGGCCAGGGCGACATGCGGGGTCTTGCGGGTGCCGTGGGTCACCGACAGCGCCCGCGGGAAATATCCCGCGCGGGACAGCGAATAGATCTGCCGGCCATAGGCGAAGATGATGGTGTGGAAGCTGGCGATCAGCCCGATCACCGCGATCAGGGCCAGGATCTTCGCCGTCTCGTCCCCGTAGATGGCCTTGAACCCGTCCAGCAGGGGCTCGCCCGAGGTGGAGAGCGCGAAGGCGCCGTTCGGGATGCCGCTGTTCAGGAACAGCACCATGAAGGCGCTGAAGATCAGGGTGAAGATGCCGAGGATCAGGCCCTTGGGCATGTCCCGCTTGGGGTCCACCGACTCCTCCGCCGCCAGCGGCAACTGCTCGATGGCCAGGAACAGCCAGACGGCGAAGGGCAGGCAGGCCAGGGCGCCCGCGATGCCGAAGGGCAGGAAGGGACCGCCGCCCTCCGGCAGTTCCACCGCCGCCCCGTCCGGCCCGGCGCCGATGTTCAGGGACCAGCGGGCGAAGTCGAAATGGGGAATGGCGCTGATCCAGAACACCGCCAGGATCGCCAGCGCGGCCAGCGTGACGCACAGCGACACCCGGAAGGACAGGTCCACCCCCACCAGGTTCAGCGACACGAACAGGATGTAGCAGCCGATCCACCAGACCGGCTGGAACGCAGCCCCCGTTTCAAAGATGCTGCCGAGATAGGAGCCGATGAAGAACACGATCACGGCCGGGGTCAGCACGAACTCCATGTTCTCCGCCAGCCCCGTGACGAAGCCGCCCCACGGCCCCATGGCGGTGCGGGCGAAGCTGTAGGCGCCGCCCGTGTGCGGCAGGGCCGGCGACATCTCCGCCAGCGAGAAGCAGAGCCCGAGATACATGCACATGATCAGCACGGTGGCGATGGCCATGCCGCCGAAGCCGCCGGCCGCCAGCCCCAAATTCCAGCCGGAGAAATGACCGGAGATCACGGCGCCGACGCCCAGCGCCCACAGCGACCAGACCCCGGCATAGCGGCGCAGGCCGCGCTTCTCAAAATAACCGGCTTCAACCGTAGTGTAGGTGACCCCGCCAGCCTTCTGCGACAAGCCGCCGACCGGCATGGGCGAGGGAACAATCGTCTCTTCCGACATGATACCTCCTGTCCTGCCCGGCCTTTTGTCTTGTCTGGCCGATGGCGACATTGTTTGGAGGCGCTCTCCCACTGGAAGGATCGGTTCAGCCCGCGAACGAAGTCAATGGGGAGTTTGGGCGTATCCCCCGCACGCGGAAATCCGCCCGCCCCGTGAAGTCTGGCCGTCCCGCCTGTTGTCCTGCCGAACCTCAATCAGCAAGGGAGCGAGGCATGGCTGCCGACAGGAACGGTCCGGGACCCCAGGACAATGCCATGGGCACCGGCGCGCCGGGGCCGGACGGGGGGCGCCAAAGCGGGCGCGATCATGATCCCGGCGTGCAGGGCGGCGGAACCACCGGCACCACCGGATTCGGCAACAGCGCAACCGGCCGCCCCGGCTTCGCCCGCGAGGGCCAGACGGAGGAGCCGCAGCGGGTCGAGCCCTCGCCGGAGGACAAGGCGCGCGGGGTGAAGGAGGAGCATGCCGTCTCCATCCTTTCCGGCCAGAACAGTGCCGCGCGGGATGCCGGGCTGCCCGGCAGTGCCGGTTCCGGCTCCAGCCGGGAGGGGGATGCCGGCAGCGGTTCCACCGTCGGCGGGCCGGCCACCATCGGGCCGGATGTCGGCCGCGGCACGGTGGGCGGAACGCGCGGGCAGGGCGTGGGCGGCACGGTGCCGGCCCCCGATCCTATCGCAGACAGCCCGGCCCGCGGCGCCGGCGTGCCGAACAACCGGCTTCCCGACGACGCTGGCGGCCAGGGCCGTGCCGGCATCAACGAAGACGGGCGGGAAGGCGGCAAGCTGCCGGAGGACCGCGCCGCGGCGGCCAAGTCGCTGGGCAGCGGCGGAACCTCCTGAGGCCTGCCCGCAGCCCTATGGACGAACGGCACCGCCCCTGGACCAGGAGCGGTGCCGTTGTCCGGATCGCGCGCGGTCGCGAAGCCCGGTCAGAGCGCTTCGGCGTTCAACTCACCGGTGCGGATGCGGACCGCCTGGGCCACATCCATGACGAAGATCTTGCCGTCGCCGATGCGGCCGGTATTGGCGGCCTTCTGGATCGAGTCGACGACGCTGTCCACCAGCTCGTCCGTCACCGCGACCTCCACCTTCACCTTGGGCAGGAAGCTGACCGAGTATTCGGCGCCGCGGTAGATTTCCGTCTGCCCCTTCTGCCGGCCGAAGCCCTTCACCTCGGAGACGGTCAGTCCCTGGATTCCGAGCGCGGTCAGAGCCTCGCGCACCTCGTCGAGCTTGAACGGCTTTATGATGGCCATGACGAGCTTCATCGCGCTCTCCCCTTTCTGATCCATGCCTGTCGGGGGCATCTGCCCCGTTCTGTTCATGCGCCGCACTGGCGCGGCCCATCTACAATCGATCTTACAAGAACCGTGCCGGGTTTGGATTGCGGCGGAAACCGTGTAACCCGCCGGTGGCAAACCCGATCGAACGGCGCGCCCTTGGGCAAGCCCCGCCTATTATTTAGGCAAGTGCGATCCCCGCCTGCGGCCCCGCGCCCGCTGGACAGGAATCGCCGGGTGGGGAATCCTGCCCGCCGGACACCTATATGAACAGGCGGGGCACCCGGCCCTCCCGACAGGATCGTTCCAGGATCGCAGATGAACACCACCGCCAACTCCGCACCCGACGAGTCAGCCCTGACGGCGGAGGTCGCCATCGTCGGCGGCGGGCTGGCCGGGTTGACGCTGGCCTGCGCGCTGGGCACGGCGGGCGTGCCCGTGATCGTCATCGACCGCGACCCGCCCGAGTCGCAGATGGCGGAGGCCTTCGACGGCCGCACCACCGCCATCGCCTATGGCAGCGCCAGGGTGCTGGACGGGGCCGGCCTCTGGGCCGACTGCGTGGATGAGGCCGGGCCCATCCTGGATATCCGCGTGACCGACCAGAACAGCCCGCTGTTCCTGCATTACGACCACCGCGACGTCGGCGACGCGCCCTTCGGCTGGATCGTGGAGAACCGCACCATCCGCCGGGCCCTGTTCAAGCGCCTGAAAGAGCTGGCAGGCACCGTCACCCATCTGGCCCCTGTGGCCGTGACCGCGCTGGACCGGGCGGAGAGCGGCGTCGCCCTGACCCTGGCCGACGGCCGGACGGTGAGGAGCCGGCTGGTGGTGGGGGCGGACGGGAAGCGGAGCCTGTGCCGCGAGGATGCCGGCATCCGCACCACGGGCTGGTCCTACAACCAGCACGCCATCATCACCAATATCGAGCATGAGGAGCCGCATGGCGGCGTGGCGGTGGAGCTGTTCCTGCCCGCCGGCCCCTTCGCCATGCTGCCGCTGACCGGCAACCGCATCAGCATCGTCTGGACCGAGCGGTCGGAAATGGTGCCCTGGTACATGAAGCAGGACGAAGCCCGCTTCACGGCGGAGCTGCAGCGCCGCGTCGGCGACTGGCTGGGCCGCATCCGGCCGGTGGGGCCGCGCGCCTGCTATCCGCTGGGGCTGATGCATGCGGAGCGCTACACCGACCGCCGCCTGGCCCTGATCTCCGAAGCCAGCCACACCATGCATCCCATCGCCGGCCAGGGGCTGAATGTCGGCATCCGCGACGTGGCCGCACTGGCGGAGGTGGTGGTGGACGCCGTCCGCGTCGGGCTGGACCCGGGCGCCGCCGACGTGTTGGACCGGTACCAGCGTTGGCGGCGGGTGGATACCATGACCCTTCTGGCCACCACCGACCTGCTGACCCGGCTGTTCAGCAACAATATCGCCCCGCTGGCCATGGCCCGCCGTCTCGGCATGGCCGCCATCGACCGCCTTCCGCCCTTCCGCCCGGTGAAGCGCTTCTTCATGCGCCACGCCATGGGCGTGGTCGGCGACCTGCCGCGGATGGTGAAGGGGGAGGCGCTGTGACGGACAGCGACCCCACCGCCCGCCCCCCTGCCGTCGACCTCTCCGCCGAGGGCGTGCATCAGCGGCCGGACCTGTCCTATGGGGCCTATCTGGGGCTGGACACGCTGCTGGCCAGCCAGCATCCGCGCTCCGGCGAGCATGACGAGCTGCTGTTCATTATCATCCATCAGGCGTCCGAGCTGTGGATGAAGCTGAGCCTGCATGAGCTGCGGGCAGCGCGGGCGCAGATCCGGACGGGGGAGCTGGGGCCGGCCTTCAAGATGATCGCCAGGGTGGCGCAGATCCAGCGGCAGATGATCCAGAGCTGGGACGTGCTGTCCACCATGACTCCGGCCGACTACAGCCGCATCCGGCCCCATCTGGGCCAGAGCAGCGGCTTCCAGTCCTGGCAGTACCGGCTGCTGGAATTCATCCTGGGCAACAAGAACGCCGGCACCGTCGGCGTGCATGGCGGCGACCCGGCCGTGCATGCCGCCTTGCTGGAGGCGCTGGCCGAACCCTCCATCTACGACGAGTCGCTGTGCCTGCTGAAGCGGCGCGGCTTCGATCTGCCCGGCCATGTAGTGGAGCGGGACTGGACCCGGCCCTATCGGGCGGACAAGGCGGTGGAGGCCGCCTGGGCGGAGGTCTATCGCGACACCTCCCACCATTGGGATCTGTACGAGCTGGCGGAAAAGCTGGTGGATCTGGAATACCGGTTCCAGCAATGGCGCTTCATCCATATGAAGACGGTGGAGCGCATCATCGGCTACAAGCCCGGCACCGGCGGCACCGGCGGAGTCAGCTATCTGGTGAAGGCGCTGGACCTGTCCTTCTTCCCCGAGCTGCTGAGCCTGCGCACCGCCATCTAGCCTGGAACCCGTATGACCGACATGGACAAGCTTCCGGCGCTGGACCGGCTGCGCGCGGCCACGCGAGGGCTGCACGACCGGATCGAGGCGACGGGGGCCGCGGCCCGCATCATGGCCGACGGCGTGCGGGCGGAGCAGTACCGGGACTTCCTGCTGCGCACCCTGGCGGTGGTCGGGCCGGCGGAGAGCTGGCTGGGGCGGGCCTGCCCGGCGGCCGGCATCGCCAATCCCTGCGGCGGCAATCGCGCCCCGGCCCTGCTGGCCGACATCGAGGCGCTGGGCGGCGGCAGCCCGCGGGTGGGGGCCGGTGCGGCGGCCGAGGCGGCCATGGCCGGGCTGCATGCGGGCCGCGGGGCCGTGCTGGGCTGCCTTTATGTGCTGGAGGGATCGGCGCTGGGCGGGGCCATGATCGCCAAGCATCTGCGTCGCCGCTTCGGAGAACAGGCCGACGGCTTCACCCGCTTCCATGGCGGAGAGGGGATGAAGGCCGGGGAGCGCTGGCGGCATGTCTGCGGCCTGCTGGCCGGGCTGGACGGGAACGAAGCGGCCATTGACGAGGCGGTGCGGGCGGCGGAAGCCCTGTTCGGCTGCTTCCTGGCGGCCTACGAACCATCGGAGCCGGAGAGGGCGGAGGCCGGCAGCGGCAATTCCGTCGTTTCCTTGACCGCGGAGACGGCGATCATGGAGTTGATCTCCCGCACGCCGGGCAGCTTGGACAACTTCTCGAAGAAGAGCCGTTCATAGGCCTCCACATCGGCGGTGACGATCCGCAGCAGGAAATCCACCTGCCCCATCAGCACGAAGCATTCCTGCACCTCGGGAATGCGGCGGATGGCCTCCCGGAACTCATCCAGCTTGTCGCCGCTGTGCGCCTCCAGCTTCACCTGGGAGAAAATCAGGGTGTTCAGCCCGATCTTCTTCCGGTCCAGCAGGGCGGCCCGGCGCTTGATGATCCCGTCCTCCTCCAGCCGCTGGATGCGGCGCCAGCAGGGGGATTGGGACAGGCCCACCCGCTCCCCCACCTCGGCGGCGGTGGCGGCCCCGTCCTTCTGCAGTACATCCAGGATGCGCCAGTCCGTGCGGTCCAGGGGCTTCTGCATGGTGCTTCTCCTCACGCCTGATGCGGCGCATCATTCATGCGTAGTTTCCTCCAGGTCGGCGATCTTCGCAAAGTAATTCCCCAAGCTCCCGGCTAGAGTTCCCGCATCCCGCCCGCATTGCCGGGCAGGGACCGCATCAAGGAGGAAGCCGATGACCGCCGACCGCCATCATCCAAGCCTGACCGTCTACACCGACGAGTCCACGGGCATCCGGATTGCGCTGGCCTGCGGCCGGCCCCTGTCCCGCCACACGCAGGTTCCGTGGCGGCGGTTGCCCACCGGGGATTTGAACCTGGCGGTGGATCTGGCGCTGGAAACGGCGCGGGTGCGCCCGGCTTTCGCCCTGGTGCTGCCCGGCGTGGATGGGGATGAGGCGGGAGCCCTGGCGCGCTGTCTGCGCCGGGCCGAGCTTGAGGGCTTCACCGTCGGCCGGGAGGAGGCCGATCCGGCCGCCCGTCACGCCGCAGCAGCTTGAGGATCGACCGGATGCCCGCCCCCGTTCTCGCCCCGCCCGCCGCCGAAATCCGGCCCACCGATCCGGACCGGACCGCCTGCTTCGCCCTGCGCATGGACCCGGACCCCTCGGCGCTCGCCCGTGCGCTGGAGCCCTTCGCCAAGCGCGGCCTCGTTCCCAGCTCCGTCCAGGCCCGGCTTCTGGAGGCGGAGGAGGAACTCTGCATCGATGTGCGGGTCCGCGGCCTGACGCGGCAGGAAAGCGACTATATCGCCCGCACCCTGTCCACCATTCCGCTGATGCGGCAGGTGCTGACCAGCGAGCGCCGGGCCGCCCCGAACCGGGCGGCGGAGGAGCTGGCCGCCTGAGCGCCACTCTTCGCGACGGCCCAAAACAAAGCCCCTCTCCCGGCCTGCGGGAGAGGGGCTTCGGCTGTCCGTCCGTTACTCTGCTGCCTGGATGCCGGGCAGCGGGTGGTTGGCGAAGCGGCGGCGCAGCTCCACCTTCAGCAGCTTGCCGGTGGCGCTGTGCGGCAGATCGTCGACGAAGACGATGTCGTCGGGTAGCCACCATTTGGCGACATGCCGCTCCAGATAGGCCATCAGCTCCGCCTTGCCGATGCTGGCTCCAGTGCGCGGCACCACGACCAGCAGGGGGCGCTCCTGCCATTTCGGGTGCGGCACGCCGATCACAGCGGCCTCCTGCACGCCCTCGAAGCCCATTGCGGCGTTCTCCAGGTCGATGGAGCTGATCCACTCGCCGCCCGACTTGATGACGTCCTTGGCACGATCCACGATGGCCATGGCCCCGGTCTCGTCGATGGTGGCGACGTCGCCGGTCCTGAACCAGCCATCCTCGGTGAAGGCGCCCCGGTTCGCCGCCTCGTCATTGTAATAGCCGCTGGTGATCCAGGGGCCGCGCACCACCAGCTCGCCATAGCTTTCGCCGTCGCGGGGCTGCTCGCTGCCATCGGGGCCGATGATCTTCATCTCCACCCCGAACAGGGCGCGGCCGGCCTTCAGCTTGGCCTCGTGCTGCTCGGCGACGGGCAGCTTCTGCTGCTCCGGGTTCAGGGCGCCGATGGTGCCCACCGGGCTCATCTCCGTCATGCCCCAGCCCTGCATGCAGGTGACCCCATGGGTCAGCTCGAACTCCTCCAGCATCGCCTTGGGCATGGCGGAGCCGCCGACCGTGACCGATTTCAGCGTGCTGAACTTCGCCCCGCTCTGGCGCATATGGGCCAGCAGCCCCAGCCACACCGTGGGCACGCCGGAGGAGACGGTGACCTGCTCCTCCTCCATCAGCTCATAGACCGATTTTCCATCCAGCTTCGGGCCGGGGAAGACCAGCTTGGCCCCGGCGATGGCAGCGGCATAGGGGTAGCCCCAGGCATTGGCATGGAACAAGGGCACCACCACCAGGGCGGCATCGCTGGTGGTGACCGAAATGCCGGGCGCGGTCAGGAAGCCGTAGGCGTGCAGCACGGCGGAGCGGTGGCTGTACAGCACGCCCTTGGGGTTGCCGGTAGTGCCGGAGGTATAGCAGAGGCCGCAGGCGGTATTCTCGTCGAACTCGGGAAACTCGAACCCCTCCGCCGCCTCCGCCATCAGCGTTTCGTAGCACAGCAGGTTGGGCAGGCCGGTCTGCTTCGGCATGAAGTCGGGGGAGGTCATCACGACGACGCCCTTCACCCCGTTCAGGTTCGGCCAGAGCTTCTCGATCAGCGGCACGAACATGGGGTCGACGAACAGATATTCGTCCTGGGCGTGGTTGATGATGTAGATGAGCTGTTCCGGGAACAGGCGCGGGTTGACGGTGTGGCAGACGGCGGCGATGGCCGGTACCGCGTAATACAGCTCGAAATGCCGGAAATCGTTCCAGGCCAGCGTGCCGACGCGGCTGCCCGCCTTGATGCCCAGTCGGGTCAGGACATTCGCCAGCTGCTGCACCCGGTCCCAGGCATCGCGGTAGGTGTAGCTGTGCTTCGGCTCCTGCCCGAAGCGCGACGTCACGGCGGTGCTGCCATGGTACAGGGCGGCATGGCGGAGGATCGACGTGGTCAGCAGGGGTCGATCCATCATCTGTCCGCGCAGCATGAACTATCCTCCCGGTTCGTATTTTGTCGTTGCCTCTATTACTGAGGCTTCCGCGAGGAAATTTCCAGCCCCTATCCGACCATACCGTTGGTTCAAAAGACCAGCAGCGCCAAGCCTGCGAGCGTAGCCACCGCTACCAATGCAAGCACCCGGAAAGCGGCACGCACAGCCCCCGGCCGGCCCCGCGGCATGCTGCTCCCGCTGGACAGGTCCGGCGTCCCCGCAAGGCCCTTGGTGGCACCGGCCACGGCCGGCTTCACCCGCGCCCCCGGCCGGCGTCCCGGCGGGCCTGCCCGTCTCCATAAAGGCTTGTCTGCCATAGGCTTGCCCCTTCGCTGATGTGCGTGGCGACAACAGCGGAAAGGGCCTGTCGTCGCAGGCGCCGACCCGAGCAGTGCAAACGGAAACCGGGCCGGCGGGTTGCCCCGCCGGCCCGGCTCATCTCCACCCTAAACTCAGGCCTTTTCGGCCTCTTTACGCGGCGCTGCGGATTCCCGCGGCCCGCACCTTGGCGTCCACATGGTCGGCGAACTGCTGGAAGTTCGCTTCGAAACGGCGGGCGACCTCGCGCGCCGTGGTGTCGTAGGCGCTCTTGTCCGACCAGGTGTTCTTCGGGAACAGCACGTCGGCCGGCACGCCCTCGCAGCCCTCCGGCACCAGCAGGCCGAAGTTCGGCTCCGGCGCGTGGTTGACGGTGGCGAGTTGTCCGTCCAGCGCCGCCCGCACCAGGGAGCGGGTGTGGCCGATCGACATGCGCTTGCCGGTGCCATAGGCGCCGCCGGTCCAGCCGGTGTTCACCAGCCAGCAATTGGCGCCGTTGCGGGCGATCCGCTCACCCAGCAGCTTGGCGTAGACGGTGGGGTGGCGCGGCATGAAGGGCGCGCCGAAGCAGGTGCTGAAGGTGGCCTGCGGCTCGGTGACGCCCTTCTCCGTACCGGCGACCCGCGCGGTGTAGCCGGACAGGAAATGGTACATCGCCTGCTCGGCCGTCAGCTTGCTGATCGGCGGCAGCACGCCGAAGGCGTCGGCCGTCAGCATGATGATGTTGTCCGGCTGCGGCCCGGTGCCCGTGGCGCTGGCGTTCGGGATGAAGTCGATGGGATAGCTGGCGCGGGTGTTCTCCGTGTACTGCCCGTCATCCAGGTCCAGCTCACGGGTGTCCGGGTCCATCACCACATTCTCCAGGATGGTCCCGAAGCGGCGGGTGGTGGCGTAGATCTCCGGCTCCGCCTCCGCGGACAGACGGATCACCTTGGCGTAGCAGCCGCCCTCGAAGTTGAAGACGGAGCTGTCGGCCCAGCCATGCTCGTCGTCGCCGATCAGGGTGCGGGAGCTGTCGGCGGACAGGGTGGTCTTGCCGGTGCCGGACAGGCCGAAGAAGATGGCGGTATCGCCGTTCGGGCCCATGTTGGCGGAGCAGTGCATCGGCAGCACGCCCTTGGCCGGCAGCAGGAAGTTCAGGACGGAGAAGATCGACTTCTTGATCTCGCCGGCATAGGAGGTGCCGCCGATCAGGACCAGCCGCTTCTTGAAATTGCACAGGATGAACACGTCGGACCGGGTGCCGTCGCGCTCCGGCACCGCCTTGAAGTCCGGCACCTGAAGCACGGTGAAGGCCGGCTCGAACTCGGTCCGCTCAGCCAGCGGCGGGCGGATGAACATGTTCTGGGCGAACATGTTATGCCAGGCATGCTGGGTCACGATGCGGACCGGCAGGCGGTGCGCCGGGTCGGCGCCGGCCCACAGATCCTGCACGAACACTTCGCGGCCCTGCAGATAGCCCTGGATGCGGGACTGCAGCCGGTCGAACGCCTCTTCCGAGATAGGCTTGTTGACGTTGCCCCACCAGATATCGTCGGAGGTGGTCTCCTCCTGCACGATGAACTTGTCGTTGGGGGACCGGCCCGTATGCTGGCCCGTCAGCGCCACCAGGGCGCCATGCCTCGACAGCCGTGCCTCGCCGCGCAGCAACGCCTGCTCATAGAGTTGCGCCGGGCTGAGGTTCCAGTGCGCCGCCTTCAGATTCACAAGGCCCAGATGGTCCAGGCCATAGCTGCTGATCACGGGTCCGGTCATTTCCACGTTTGCGTTCTCCCAAATGATCCGTTTATCGCACGGACGGGCCTGATTCGTGTAGTGCCCGCACCAGCGTTACCTCGGTCGGCACCTGCTCCCGACCGTTATGATTCCTGCCGTCCCGCAGGATTCCTCAAGTTCAGAACCGTTTCCGCAAGGCGCGATTATGCGCCATGCCCACGGTTCTGTGTAGCGGCATCCGTACACTTACCGTTCTCTTTCGAGCGCTGCAATCGCCCGGAACGCGAGGAGCCATGCATCGGAAGAGGTTCTGCATACCCCGAAAGCGCAGGGTGTACGGGCGTAGCCTGGAAGCCGAATGGCATCGCCAAATCCGGCATCAGGCACCCGCGCGCTCCGCGTCCAGCAGGAACGCACAAAGCGCCGTGCCCGCCCCCTGCCGCTCCGCGGTGCGTTGCCGCAGTCGGGTCAGCCGCCCGCCCGCGCCTTCCGGACCAGCCGGACCAGCTCCACCCGCGCCGCTTCCGCACTATCCACCGACGTACCGAATTCCAGGCGTGCCGTCCGGGTTGCGCAGCGCAGGTCGCAGCCGTCGGGATCGATGCCGGTCATGCGCCATTCCCCGTCCGGCCGGCCCAGCAGCACGGTGGCGTAGAGCCGGACAGCGTCCGCATGGTCAGCATTCATGTGCCCCACGACGTCCTGTTCCCGCGCGGTCAGGGCTTCCCAGGCCGCGGGCGGGGGTAGAAGTTCCTCCGCCCCGATCCAGCGGATTTTCCCGAAGCCGGCCACCAGATGCGCCCGCTCCACCCGCATGCGCCACAGGCGGAAATCGCCGAAACCGGCATACAGCTCCGCCGACGGGTGCCGGGCCAGATAGCGGGCGCGGTGGCGCGGCTCCTCCGTCGGTTCCAGCCGTCCCAGCAGCGACACGCGCGGGCCGGTCAGCGGCTCCTCCAGCCCGGCCGTGCCGTCGAACAGCAGCCCGGCCCGGCTGTCCGCCGCCAGGTTCCGCGTATGGTCGGCCAGGCCGGAGATCAGGAGGAGGGGGGAGCCGTCCAGATCGAAGGCGGTCAGCACCAGGGACGGGTAGGGCCAGCCATCGGCATCCCGCTGGGCCGTCGCCATGGCGGCCTGTCCCTGGGCGCGCATCACGGCGCGGGCGGATGTGGGATATTCGCCTGTCCAGGCCGGCATCTCCGGCTGCTGCTGATCCGTCATGCTGGAACATCCTTGGCCGGCGGGTTGGGACGGCCACGCCGGCATATGGCAAAAATGGGGTAAACGGTCCCGAAGCGGCCCAAAGGATGACATATTGCAGGCGGAGCTTTCCCCTGGCAAAGGGGGGTGGCCGCGGTGAGAATGGCAAGGCTACCCGCACCGGCCGGCAAAGGTTGGAGAAGCAAACGTGCCCCAGACGATCGCCCTGGTCGATGACGACCGCAACATCCTGACCTCCGTCTCCATCGCGCTGGAGTCGGAAGGCTACGAGGTCCGGACCTATTCCGACGGGGACGAGGCCCTGCGCGGCCTGACCTCGCGGCCGGTGGACCTGGCTGTGCTGGACATCAAGATGCCCCGCATGGACGGGATGGAGCTGTTGCAGCGCCTGCGCCAGACCTCCGCCGTGCCGGTCATCTTCCTGACCAGCAAGGATGACGAGATCGACGAGCTCCAGGGCCTGCGCATGGGGGCCGACGACTACATCAAGAAGCCCTTCAGCCAGCGCCTGCTGATCGAGCGGATCAAGACCCTGCTGCGGCGGGGCGAGCTGGCCACGGGCAAGACCGCGCCCGATCCGAACCAGACCATGGTGCGCGGCGAGCTGGTGCTGGACGGCGCCCGCCACATGTGCACCTGGAAGGGGCAGCAGATCGACCTGACGGTGACGGAATTCCTGCTGGTGAAGGCGCTGGCGCAGCGGCCCGGCCATGTGAAGAACCGCGACCAGCTCATGGATGCCGCCTATGGCGAGCACATCTATGTGGACGACCGCACCATCGACAGCCACATCAAGCGGCTGCGCAAGAAGTTCAAGGCCGTGGACGACGACTTCCAGCAGATCGAAACGCTGTACGGCGTCGGCTACCGGTACAAGGACAGTTGATCGTCACCATCGGGACATTGCCAGTGCGTTGTATTTCCGTCATCCCGGCGCAAGCCGGGACCCAGGGGCGGCAGGCACCGTCCCCGGGACTCCTGGGTCCCGGCTTTCGTCGGGATGACGGGCGGGATGCTGGTCTGCCTGTTCTGGTGATGAGATGACCGCGGAGTTGCGCGCGGAGCCGCGTCCGGCCGCCCCGGCGAAGCCGCCGGCCAAACCCGCCAGCAGGAGGAAGGCCGAACCGGCCGAGCCCGCACGGCCGGCACAGGACGGCCCGTCCCGGCGGCGGGGACGGCCGCGGCTGATCTCCCCACTGACCCTGCGCATCCTGGCGGTCAATGTGCTGGCGGCCCTGCTGCTGCTGGGCGGGCTGCTCTATCTCGGCCAGTACCAGCAGCGCCTGATCAATGCGGAGCTGGACGCGCTGACGGTGGAGGGGCGGATTTCCGCCGCCGCCCTGGCCGAAGGCGCCATCGAGCCCGGCTATGACGAGTTCGCCGACGGCCTTCCGGAACTCTCCTTCGAGCTGGGCCGGCAGATGGTGCGGCGGCTGGTGGAGACCACCGACACCCGCACCCGCCTGTACGCCGCGACAGGGGAGCTGGTGGCCGACAGCCGCGTGCTGGGCGGGCCGCAGGGCACGGTGCAGATCGAACCGCTGCCGCCGCTTCCCGATAGTAGCCCACTTACCCAGCTCGGCCGCGACATCTATGACCGCGTGGTCAATGCCGTGCCGGGGCGGGAGCATCTGCCCCGCTACCCCATGAACATGGAAGCGGACGCCACACGCTTCCCGGATGTGCAGAAGGCGCTGGCGGGAGAGGTCGGGCGCGGCGTCTGGCGCATCGACCGCGGCGACGGCACCGAGGACATGCTGCTGACCGTGGCGGTGCCGGTACAGCGCTTCAAGCAGGTGCTGGGCGCCGTCTACCTGTCCCGCACGGGGCGGGAAATCGACGAGGCCGTGCGGCAGGTCCGCATGGACATGCTGAAGTTCAGCGGCATCGCGCTGGCCGTCACCGTGCTGCTGTCGATCTATCTCGCCCGCACCATCGCCCGCCCGATCAGCCGGCTGGCCGAGGCGGCGGACGAGGTGCGGCACGGCCACGGGCGACAGGCCGTGATCCCGGACATGTCGCGCCGGCATGACGAGATCGGCGATCTCTCCGTGGCGCTGAAGGACATGACCGCCGCCATCTGGGACCGGATGGACGCCATCGAGCGATTCGCCGCCGATGTGGCGCATGAGATCAAGAACCCGCTGACCTCCATGCGCAGCGCCGTGGAAACCGTGCAGCGGGTGAAGACGGACGAGCAGCGCAGCCGCCTGCTCGCCATCATCCATGAGGATGTGCAGCGGCTGGACCGGCTGATCTCCGACATCTCCAACGCTTCCCGCCTGGATGCGGAGCTGTCGCGGGCGCAGGCGCAGCCGGTGGATCTGCGCGCCCTGCTGGAATGGCTGGCCGGGCTGCATGACGAAACCATCTGCCGCGAGGATGAGGGCGGGGACGGCGATCCGGCCGTGCCGAAGAAGCCCAAGGTGCGGGTGGAGCTGCCCCCGCCAAGCGGCCGCGCCGGCGACCTGACCGTGCCGGGGATCGAGGGGCGGCTGACCCAGGTGTTCCAGAACCTGGTCTCCAACGCGCTCAGCTTCTCGCCGGCCGGCGGGCTGGTGCTGCTGTCCGCGCGGGCCTGGCCGGACCGGGTGGAGGTGACCTGCGCCGACCAGGGCCCCGGCATCCCGGAAGCCAAGCTGGACGCCATCTTCGACCGCTTCTACAGCGAGCGCCCCAAGAGCGAGGCCTTCGGCAAGCATTCCGGCCTCGGCCTCTCCATCTCCAAGCAGATCGTGGACGCCCATGGCGGCCGCATCTTCGCGGAGAACATCAAGGATGCCGACGGGGCGGTGCAGGGCGCGCAGTTTACAGTGGTGCTGCCGCGCTAGACCTTCCGCCGCCTTATGCCCATGTGTATGATCAGGGTGATTCATACACATCGGGTTGCCGCCATGCGCACCAACATCGACATCGACGACGAACTCCTGGCGGAGGCGATGAAGGCGACCGGCGCCACCACCAAAAAGGCCGCCGTGGACAGCGCGCTCCGCGAGGTGGTTCTGCGTCATCGGCGGCGGCAGGCGCTGGATACGCTCTGGGGCATCGGCTGGGATGGCGACCTTAATGCCATCCGGGAAGATGGCGGGCCTCGCCTGCCGGATGCGGACAGGGACGGGTTGGACCGCACCGGCACATGATCGTTGTCGACACCTCCGTCTGGATCGACTTCTTCGCCCAGCGGGATACGGAGCAGACCCGGCATCTGCGCCTGACCGCCGATCCCGGCGACATCATCGTCGGCGACATCGTGCTGGCGGAGGTGCTGATGGGCGCGCGCGGCGACCGGCATGCATCGACGCTCGAATCCGCCCTGCGCCAGTTCGAGGTGATGCCGATGGCGGGCGATGCTCTGGCGGTCGAGGCTGCGGCCAATTTCCGCCGGTTGCGCGCCGTCGGGGTCACGATCCGGCGGACCACCGACCTGTTCATCGGCACCTTCTGCATCGCCAACGGCCACACGCTCCTGCACAGGGACCGAGATTTCGTGGGCATGGAGAAGCATCTGGGTCTGAAGGTGCTGTGAAACCCAGCCCCGCGCCGTCCGGCATTGGAAATCCCGCCGCGACCCGCTAACTTCCCTTCCCCGCAGGGGAGAACACGGGTCCACACCGATGAACCAGCCGCTCAACACCTACCGCTCCGGCCCGGACGAGCACGGGCATTTCGGCATCCATGGCGGGCGCTTCGTCGCCGAGACGCTGATGCCGCTGATCCTGGAGCTCGAAAAGGCCTATGAGGCCGCCAAGGCGGACCCGGCGTTCCACGCGGAGCTGAAGCACTATCTGACCCACTATGTGGGCCGGCCGAGCCCGCTCTATTTCGCGGAGCGGCTGACGAAGGAGCTTGGCGGTGCCAAGATTTTCTTCAAGCGCGAGGAGCTGAACCACACCGGCGCGCACAAGATCAACAACTGCATGGGTCAGGTCCTGCTCGCCAAGCGCATGGGCAAGACCCGCATCATCGCGGAAACCGGCGCCGGCCAGCATGGCGTGGCGACCGCCACGGTCTGCGCCCTCTTCGGCCTGCCCTGCACCATCTATATGGGCGAGGTGGATATCGAGCGGCAGCAGCCGAACGTGTTCCGTATGCGCCTGCTGGGGGCCGAGGTGCGCGCCGCCAAGTCCGGCAGCCGCACGCTGAAGGACGCCATGAACGAGGCGCTGCGCGACTGGGTCACCAACGTCGCCGACACCTTCTACATCATCGGCACCGTGGCCGGCCCGCACCCCTATCCCATGCTGGTGCGCGACTTCCAGAATGTGATCGGGGAAGAGACCCGCGCCCAGATGCTGGAGATGGAGGGCCGGCTGCCCGACAGCCTGGTGGCCTGCATCGGCGGCGGCTCGAACGCCATGGGCCTGTTCCACCCGTTCCTGGACGATCACGACGTCCGCATGGTGGCGGTGGAGGCCGGCGGCCATGGGGTGGACGTGCCCGGCGGGCATGCGGCCAGCCTGACCGGCGGCCGGCCGGGCGTGCTACACGGCAACCGCACCTACCTGCTGCAGGACGATGACGGCCAGATCATCGAGGGCCACAGCATCAGCGCCGGCCTGGATTATCCCGGCATCGGGCCGGAGCATGCTTGGCTGCACGATGTGAAGCGCGTGGAATATGTCTCCGCCACCGACCGGGAGGCGCTGGACGCCTTCCAGCTCTGCGCCCGGACGGAGGGCATCCTGCCGGCGCTGGAGCCGAGCCATGCCCTGGCCCATATCCGCAAGCTGGCCCCGACCCTGCCGCAGGACCACCTCATGGTCCTGAATCTCAGCGGCCGCGGCGACAAGGATATCTTCACCGTGGCGAAGCATCTGGGCGTGGAGCTGTGAGCGAGACCATGACCATCACCGAGACCGGCCGCCTCGCCCGCCGCTTCGCCGACCTGAAATCCGCCGGCCGCGCGGGGCTGGTGGCCTTCGTCACCGCGGGCGACCCGGACCATGACACCAGCCTCGCCATCCTGAAGGGTCTGCCCGGGGCCGGGGCGGACGTGATCGAGCTCGGCATGCCTTTCACCGATCCCATGGCGGACGGCCCGGCCATCCAGGCCAGCAGCCTGCGCGCCCTGGCGAACGGGGCCCGCATGAGCCGGACGCTGGAGCTGGTGCGGACCTTCCGGGCCGGGGACCAGGACACGCCCATCGTGCTGATGGGCTATTACAACCCGATCTACAGCTATGGCGTGGACCACTTCCTGGCGGATGCGAAAGCGGCCGGGGTGGACGGGCTGATCGTCGTGGATCTGCCGCCGGAGCAGGATGAAGAGCTGTGCCTGCCGGCCCTGAAGGCGGGGGTGAACTTCATCCGCCTGACCACCCCGACCACGGACGATCTGCGCCTGCCGACCGTGCTCGCCAACACCTCCGGCTTCGTCTACTACGTCTCTATCACCGGCATCACCGGGGCGGGCAGCGCCAGTGCCGGCGATATAAGCGGGGCGGTGGAGCGGCTGAAGCGCCATACCAGCCTGCCCATCGCGGTCGGCTTCGGCATCACCACGCCGGAGGCGGCGGCGGAGGTGGCGAAGGTGGCCGATGCCGCGGTGGTCGGCTCCGCCATCGTGCGGCAGGTGGAAGCCAATCTGGATGCGGAGGGCCGCCCCACGCCGGAGCTGGTGCCCGCCGTGCTGGATTTCGTCCGTGCCCTGGCAGAAGGTGTCCGCGGCGGTCGGGGCTAGCTTTTCGCCCCGGCCTTCTTGCCGGCCAGCTCCAGCGCCGCCACGCCGGCGATCACGATGGCGGCCCCCGCCAGCTCCAGCGGGCCGAGCTGTTCGCCAAGGATGATCCAGGCGGCGGCCAGGGTCACCACCGGCCCCACCAGGGACAGCCGGCTGGCCCGCTCCGCCCCCCAGCGCCGCACCCCTTCATTCATCAGGAAGAAGGGCAGCACGGTGCAGACGGCGGCGATGATGGTGCCCCAGGTGAAGGCCTGAAGGCTCGGCACCTCCGGCACGCCATGGCGCAGGCCGAAGGGGATGACGATCAGGAAGGTGATGGTGTTGGACAGCACCGTGAAGCGGGCCGATCCGGTGCGCTTCATCACCGGCCGGCTCGCCACCAGGAACAACCCGTAGGTCACGGCGGAGGTGAAGGCCCAGGCGGCCCCGACCCAGTAATCCGCCGCCGCGGCGGCACCGCCCGCCGCCGGCCGCAGCACCAGCAGCAGCCCGCCATAGGTGGCGGCCATCAGCACCACGGTGCGCAACGCCGGCATCCGCCGCTCGATCGCCGCCATGGCCAGCAGGATGATGGCCGGATAGGTGAACAGCACCAGCCGCGACGTGCCGGCATCCAGATAGACCAGCGCCCGGAAATCCGCCTCCGTCGCGATGGCGAACAATATCCCGGTCGGCACGCACAGCAGCACGTCGCGCCAGTGCAGCGGGGCCTGGTTCGGCTGCTTCAGGAAGAACTGGTAGATCAGCCAGAACATCGGGACCGCCAGCCCGAAGCGCAGCAGCAGGATGCCCGCCACGTCCACCCCGGCCCCATAGGCCAGCTTGGCCACGATTCCCTTGAAGGCCAGCGCCGTGGTGGCGCTCAACACCAGCAGGGGGGCGACGAGGCTGGCGCGGTCGCCCGTTCGTGCAGCGCCGGCGGGTTCGGCCGGGGCTGTTGCGGCAGGGGCGGGGATGATGGGGGCGGAATCGGCAGTGCTCATGCCGGATAAGCTGTACGTGCCGCCATGATAAATCCAATTGATGATGGTTTTATCAGCTATAAGCTCTGCTAATGAACGATTTCGACCTCCGCCAGCTTGCCGCCTTCCTGCACATCGCCGAAACTGGGAGCTTCACGGAGGCGGCGCGGCGGCTGAATCTGACCCAGCCGGCCCTGTCGGCCCAGATCCGCCGGCTGGAACAGGCGCTGGGCGAGCGGTTGCTGGACCGCACCGGGCGGGGAGCCGTGCCGACCGAGGCCGGGCTGCTGCTGCTGGACCGGGCGCGGCAGGTGATGGACGGGGTGGACGGCATCCGCAGCGCCCTGGCGGAGCGCAAGGGCGTGGTGACCGGCCATGTCACCATCGGCCTGCCGCCCAGCGTCGGCATCTTCCTGACCGCCCCGCTGGTGACGGAGCTGCGCGCCCGCCATCCCCGCCTGAACCTGACGGTGACCGAGGAGTTGAGCGGGCTGGTGCGCGACGGGCTGCTGGGGGAGCGGGTGGATGTCGGGCTGCTCTATCAGGGCGTTGTCAGCCCGGCGCTGCACACGGAACAGGTCGCGGCGGAGCCGCTGCATCTGATCGCGCGACCGGATGCGGGGCTGGAGCCCGGGCGGCCGGTCCCCTTCGCCGCCGTGGCCGGCCGCCCCCTGCTGCTGCCCGGCCGCCGCCACGGGCTGCGCGCCCTGCTGGAGGCGGAGGCGCAGCGGCAGGGTATCGCGCTGGAGGTGGTGGTGGAGGTGGACAGCCTGGCCGGCCTCTCCTCCCTGACCCGCCAGGGCATGGCCTGGACCATTCATGCCCCCTCCGCCTACCGGGATGAGCTGGCGGCGGGAACGCTGGTCTCCGCCCCGCTGGTGGAGCCGGCGGTGCTGCGGGAGATCGTACTGGCCTGGCGCAAGGACCGCCCGCTCAGCCGCGGCAGCGCCGCAGTGGCGGAGGTGCTGCGGATGCTGGCCGGGCGCTGGGCGGATCAGGGCGGATAGGCCGCCCGCCGACCCTTCAACGCCTCCCAGAAATCCAGGTCGTGCCGGGCCAGGGGAACCAGCGCCAGGGTGCCGGACGACACGTCGATGGTGAAGCGGAACTGGGTCAGCAGCCCCAGCCCCACCACCCCGTCCACCCCGGCGGGCAGCCCGTCGCCGCCCAGCAGGCTGCCCTCCAGCACATCCACCTCCACATGGGAGATGGCGAGGCGACCCAGCTCGACCCGCTCCACGCTCAGGGTGGCGACCTCCAGCGGGCCGGCGGCGGTGGTGACCTCCGCCCGCCGGCCGGGGCCGTAGCGGGCGGTCAGGCCGAGACGCCGCGCCGCCTCCTCCGTGATGGTGATGTCGCTGGTCGCGCCGGTATCCACGGCCAGGATCACCGGCCCGCCATCGATGGCGAGGGTGACGCCGGGCAGCTCCCCTCCCGAGAGCGGCAGGATTTCCGCATCCGCCGGGGCCGGGCCGCCCGGCGGGGACAGGGTAACGGTGCCGGCCAGCACGTCCACCGTGACCGCATAGGCCTGGAACAGCGGCCCGCCCAGCAGCCCGGCGATGTCCGGCCGCCCGGCCCGCCGGGTGACACCGGCCGGCAGGTCCATCACCGCCATCCTGGTGTCGCGCAGGGTCAGCGCGCCCAGATTCATCCGGTTCACCGTGGCGAAGCGGGCCAGGCTGAACCCGCCCCAGCTCGCCCCCACCGCGAAGCCGCTGCGCCGAAGCCCCAGCCGGTCGGCCACGGGTTCCGCCAGCAGGTGCGTACCGGACAGGCCGCTGTCCAGCACCAGGGGGAAGGGGCCCAGCCCGTTGATCCGGGCCGGCACTACCAGCTCACGCGTGTTCCGCTCCAGCGGCAGCACCACCGGCTCCGCCAGCTCCGGCGGCGACTGCCCCGGCATCTCGCCGCAGGCGGGAAGGATCAGGAGGAGGAGAAAAGCGAGAAAGCGTCCCATGCCCCATCAACATGGGGCGGCGCGTTTCGGATGCCTGCCTCACCCCTCGCCGGGGCGGCTCTTGGCGATGGCGCGGGACAGCATCACCACGGGGATGATGCCCACGGCCACGATGGCGATGGCGGCGGTGCTGGCCTCGGCCAGCCGCTCGTCGCTGGCCAGGGTGTAGACCCGCACCGCCAGCGTGTCGAAATTAAAGGGCCGGACGATCATCGTCGCCGGCAGCTCCTTCATCACATCCACGAACACCAGCAGCCCGGCGGTCAGAAGGCTGCCCTTCATCAGCGGGGCGTGCACGCGGGTCATGGTGCGGCCGGGGCCGTATCCCAGCACGCGGGCGGCCTGGTCCATGCTGGGGCGGATCTTGCCCAGGCTGGCCTCCACCGTGTTGAAGCTCACCGCCAGGAAGCGCACCAGATAGGCATAGACCAGCGCCACGATGGTGCCGGACAGCAGCAGCCCGGTGGAAACGCCGAACTGCGCCCGCATGAAGCCGTCCACCGCATTGTCGAGGGCGGCGGCGGGGATCAGGATGCCCACCGCGATCACGCTGCCCGGCACGGCATACCCCATGGAGGCCACCCGCGCCGCCCCGCGCAGCAGCGGTGTCGGCTCAAGCCGCAGCCCGTAGGCGATCAGGCTGGCCAGCGCCACGGCGGCCAGGGCGGTGATCCCGGCCAGGGTGAAGCTGTTCGTCGCCAGCGTCAGGAACACCGGCCCGAACAGCGCGTCGCCCCCCTCCAGCGTCAGCTTGAACAGCACGCCCACCGGCACGGCGAAGCCCAGCAGCAGCGGCAGCAGGCAGGCCGACAGCGCAGCCGCCGCCCGCCAGCCGGTCAGCTCATAGCTGGGCAGGGGGCGGTAGCGGCCGGTGGAATGGTGGTAGCGGGCGCGGCCGCGGCTGGTCCGCTCCATCGCCAGCACCACCAGCACGAACAGCAGCAGCACGCCGGCAAGCTGGGCCGCGGCCACCGGTTCGCCCAGCGCGAACCAGGTGCGATAGATGCCGGTGGTGAAGGTGTCGACGGCGAAATACTGCACCGTGCCGAAATCGGCCAGGACCTCCATCATCGCCAGCGCCAGCCCCGCCACGATGGCCGGCCGCGCCAGCGGCAGCGCCACCCGCAGGAAGGTGCGCCACGCCCCCGCACCCAGCGTCCGGCTCACCTCCAGCACGCACACCGACTGCTCCAGGAAGGCGGCGCGGGCCAGCAGATAGACATAGGGGTACAGCACGAAGGACAGCACCGCGACGGCCCCGCCCAGCGACCGGATTTCCGGGAACCAGTAGTCCCGCCGGGTCCAGCCGAACGTCTCCCGCAGGGCGGTCTGCACCGGCCCCACATATTGCAGCAGGTCGGTATAGGTATAGGCCATCACATAGGCCGGCACCGCCATGGGCAGCAGCAGCGCCCATTCCAGCGCCCGCCGGCCGGGGAAGCGGCACATGGTGACCAGCCAGGCGGTTCCCACCCCGATCACCAGCACGCCGGTTCCCACCCCGGCCATCAGCGCCGCCGTGTTGCCCAGGTACCGCGGCAGCACGGTGGAGGCCAGATGGCTCCATACCCCGTCGGTGGGCACCATGATGCGGCTGCCCACGATCAGCACCGGCAGCGCCACCAGCAGCGCGATCACCAGCGACGCCGCCAGCCAGCCGCTGGGCACGGTGCGCCGCCATCGCGCCCCGGTCGGGTGCTGCGGCGGCCCGGAATCCGGGCTGACGGGGATGGACAGGTCGGAGAGCGGGCGGTCAACCATGGTGCCACCCTTTTCCCACGTATTGCGACCGGTTCGCAAGCCACGGGAACCGTGGGCAGCCACCCGCCTGGCGCATCCGCCCCCGAACCGACCCCGAACCGGCCCCGTTGCTGCAACATTGGAAACATGCAGGACATCCACCCGACATGGCGGAACCTTAACCCTTTCGATCCGAAGGGGTCCGCCGGCCCTTCCGCTATGCTTTCCCCGGAACCCCCTACGCGCCCCGCAGAGAAGCCCGTGACCATGTTCGACGCCCCGCCTGTCCAGATCGTCCCCTTCCAGCCCGGCCATGAGGCGGAGGTGCGCCGATTGGCCGACCGCTGCCTGGGCGACGGCTATCTGGGCGACCTCTCCCCCGTGCTGTCCCGGCCCGGGCTGGTGTTCGGGGTGGCGCTGGCCACCGGCGGTACCGGCGCCGAGGGGGAGGGGACCGGCGGCGACATCGCCGGCTTCGTCTTCGGCTGGCGTCTCGCGGCGGGGGAGCTGGACGGCCTCTACCCCGCACTCCGCGACCAGCCCCGGCCGGAGCCGCTGCTGCGGGCGGAGGCGGCGGGCCATCTCGCCATCCTGAAGACCATCGCCGTCGATCCGGCGTGGCAGGGCCGCGGCCTGGGCGGGGAGCTGTTCCGGGGCTGTGCGCAGCGCCTGCGGCTGGACGGAGCCGACGGGCTGGTGGTGCCGGCCTGGACCATCGCCGGCCGCCCCAATCTGGGCCCGGTCCTCACCCGCGAAGGCTTCCACCCATTCGCCGAACTCCCCCGCCCCTGGGCCGAGGACTGCGACCGCCACTCCTTCACCTGCCACCACCGCAGCCAGGACGAGGGCTGCATCTGCGGCCTGCGCCTGTACGGCAAGCCGGTGTGAGAGGGGCCCGGAACGGCCCGTAGGTCGGTGCGAGGCGAAGCCGAGGGCCGACATCCCGCCCCACAGCGCGTCGGCCCTCGCTCCGCTCGCACCGACCTACGGATCATTGGCTCTACGCGGCTGCAGGCGTCAGGATCAGGCGGGCAACAAGGTCAGGCTTCGTGGAGGCGTGCTGGATGTCGTAACCGACTGGTTGCCCATCTGCGCCATAGTCTACGATGACGTCCGGCTCGACCTCTACGGTGCGGGCGGCAGGCAAGGGGCGAACTTCGATATAGAGGCTGTCCGTACTCGGATCGTAGCTGGTCTTCATCGCTCCTCAGCCCTAATCCGGGAAGGCATTGTGAACAGTCTCGCCGTCCGACAGTAACACAACACGCAGATAGCACCCCAGTGTCTCGGAGTAGACGTAGAGTCTGATGCGCCCATCTGTTTGCGTCTCCTTGCCATTCGGCGCGGAAACGATCCGGCGTATCTCAAGCGGATCGAGATAGGGCCGGCGCGGCAGAACACTGTTGGCAAAATACCGCGTCCGCCAGAACGGTGGCGGCGGCAGGCGCTCGGGTTCGTCATGATCCATCAGCCCCGCGCCCCCTGGTTATGATCAGACTCGCATATACCACTTATAGAAGATTGGCAACTTGGCGGATTGATGCTTGTCCGTGCACCCATCCCCCGCATCCCCCGCACCCCCCACCTGCGCGCTCCCCCTTTGACTCCGGGCGGGTTCGGCCCCATCTATGCGCGCCATGGGAATCGAGAATCATAGCAAGCAGTTCGCCGGGGCCACGCCGCGGGCGGATGGGAAGACGAACCTTGTGGGGCTGACCCGCGAGGAGCTGGAATCGTGCCTGACGGCGGCGGGGCTGGAGAAGTTCCGGGCGCGGCAGGTCTGGCACTGGATCTATTACCGCGGGGTCACCGACTTCGCCGCCATGACCACGCTGGCCAAGCCGGCGCGGGAAAAGCTGGCGGAAAGCTTCGTCGTGGACCGGCCCAGCGCGGTCAAGGACCTGAAATCCACCGACGGCACCCGCAAATGGCTGTGCCGCATGCCCGACGGGCAGGAGGTGGAAACGGTCCATATCCCGGAGGAGGATCGCGGCACGCTCTGCGTCTCCTCCCAGGTGGGCTGCACGCTCACCTGCCGCTTCTGCCATACCGGCACCCAGCGGCTGGTGCGCAACCTCACGGCGGACGAGATCGTGGGCCAGGTCATGCTGGCGCGCGACCATCTCGGCGAATGGCCCAGCCCGCCGGACGGGCGCATGCTCTCCAACATCGTGATGATGGGGATGGGGGAGCCGCTCTATAACTACGAGAATGTCGCCCGCGCGCTGAAGATCACCATGGATGGGGAGGGCATCGCCATCTCCAAGCGGCGCATCACCCTGTCCACCAGCGGCGTCGTGCCCCTGATGAAGCGCTGCGGGGAGGAGCTGGGCGTCAATCTGGCCGTCTCCCTCCACGCCGTGAACGACGAGCTGCGCGACCGCATCGTGCCCATCAATCGGAAATATCCGATCAAGGAGCTGATGGAGGCGGTGCGGAACTATCCCGGCCTGTCCAACGCCCGGCGCGTGACCTGGGAATATGTCATGCTGAAGGGCGTCAACGACAGCATGGCCGACGCGCGGGAGCTGGTGCGGCTGCTGCGCGGCATTCCCAGCAAGGTGAACCTGATCCCGTTCAACCCCTGGCCGGGCGCGCCCTTCGAGTGCAGCGACTGGGGGCAGATCCAGAAGTTCGCCGACTTCGTCAACAATGCCGGCTATGCCAGCCCGATCCGCACCCCGCGCGGCTCGGACATCCTGGCCGCCTGCGGCCAGTTGAAGAGCGAGAGCCAGCGCCCCACCGCCGCCCAGAAGTCGGCCCAGCTCGAAACCCACAAGGCGCTCGCCGCCGAATACGCCGCCCGCGTGGCGGAAAAGGAAGCGGTGCTGGGGATCTGAGGGGGCGGCCGGGCTTTCGGTCCGTGCGGTTCGTTCGGAGAAGGGTCTGAAGCCCCCTCACCCCAGCCCTCTCCCCGCGGGGGAGAGGGGGCTGCTGGCAGCGCTCTTCCTATCGGTTCTATCCTCTCCGTCGGCTTGCCTTGGCTGCGATGGCCTCGGTTAGGGAGATCGGCCGGGCTGTCGATGCGGGCAGCGGACCCCTTCCCCTCTCCCCGCCGGGGAGGGAGCGGTCAGACCGTCGCCCGCGATTCACGAGGGGGCGGACCCGCCCACCTAGCCATCCGGCCGTGGGGCCGCTTCCCCTTCCGGATTGCATGACGCCCCGTTTCCCGCCAATCTCCGAACCCTTCGCATTCGCAGCAAAGGGATGACGGGAATGGCGTGCAGGTTGGCGGAGTTGTTGGGCGGGGCGGCACTCGGGGCATTGCTGGCGGGGGCCGCGCTGGCGCAAGGGCCCGCTCCCGCCACCGCTCCCGGCGGCCTGCCCATCAACCAGCCGCTGCCGCCCTTCCCCGGCGCGGATTACGACCCCGCCATTCCGGCGCTCGAAGCCGTGACCGGCTTCGGCTTCGGCGCGGACATGACGCCGGTGGCCGATATCCGCCGCTATTTCGATGCCCTGGCCGCCGCCGCCCCCGACCGGGTGCGGCTGGTGGAGTACGGGCGGAGCTGGGAGGGCAGGCCGCTCTTCTACGCCGTGATCTCCAGCCCGCGGAACATCGCCCGGCTCGACGCGGTGAAAGGCGGGATGCGCCGGCTGGCCGATCCCCGCGCCACCGACGCCGCCGCGGCGGAGGAGCTGATCGCCGGGCTGCCCGCCGTGGTCTGGATCGCGGCCTCCGTCCATGGGAACGAGGTCGGGCCGGCCGATGCCGCCCTGCTGACCGCCTATCATCTGCTGGCCGCGCGCGGCGATGCGCGGGTGCCGGAGATGCTGGACAATGCGGTGGTGGTCATCAACCCCTTGCAGAACCCGGACGGGCGGGCGCGCTTCCTGGCCTCCACCATCGCCGCCCGCGGCCTGCTGCCCGATCCCGACCTGGATTCGGCGGAGCGGGACGAGCCCTGGCCGGGCGGGCGCTTCAACCACTATGTGTTCGATCTCAACCGCGACTGGTTCGCCCAGACCCAGCCGGAAAGCCGCGGGCACACCAGCGCCATCCTGGACTGGCATCCGGTGGTGCTGGCCGACCTGCATGAGATGTACACGGACGAGAGCTACTTCTTCCCGCCCGCGGCCCAGCCCACCAATCCCTGGATGCCGGAGCGCATGGCCGCGGCCCGCGAGCTGATCGGCCGCAACAATGCCCGCTGGTTCGACGATCTGGGGCTGGACTACTTCACGCGGGAGGTGTTCGACCTCTTCTACCCCGGCTATGGCGATGGCTGGCCCTCCTACCAGGGGGCCGTGGCGATGACCTATGAGCAGGGCTCCGCCCGCGGGCTGCTGGCGCGGCGCAGCAATGGCGACATGCTGAGCTTCGCCGACACGGTGCTGAGCCAGACCGTGGCCGCCCTTTCCACGGTCGAGGTGGCGGCGAAGAACCGGCAGCAGTTCCTGCGCGGCTTCTACGAGGATCGCGTCCAGGGCGTGGAGGAGGGGCGGCGCGACAGCGGCCGCTTCCTGATCATCCCCGCCCAGGCCGACCGTGCCGGGGCGGACAAGCTGGCCCGGCTGCTGGCCCGGCAGGGGATCGAGGTGGGGCGGGCCGATGCGGCCTTCAGCGCCTGCCGCGCCCAGTACCAGCCCGGCAGCTACGTCATCGACACCGCCCAGCCGGCCCGCGACCTGATCCGCGTGCTGATGGAGCCGCAGGTGCAGCTCGACCCCGCCTTCGCGGAGGAGCAGGAGCGGCGGCGCGCCCGCGGCCTGCCGGACGAGATCTACGACGTCACCGCCTGGTCGCTGCCGCTGCTCTACAATCTGGATGTCGCCGCCTGCAACCGGGTGGACGCCGCCACGGCCCCGCTGCCGCCGGAGGAGCCGAAGGGCGAGGTGGTGAACCCGCAGGCGAAGCTGGGCTTCCTGGTGCCCTGGGGCGATGCCGCGGCCACCCGGTTCCTGACGGCCGCACTGGCGGAAGGGCTGTGGGTCAAGTCCGCGGACGAGGGCTTCACCCATGGCGCCACCGCCTATCCCGGCGGCACGCTGATCCTGGAGCGGGGGCGCAACGCGGACGGCCTGGCCGAAGCGGTCCAGCGCATCGCGGCCGCCAGCGGGGCGCGGGTGGTGGGCGTGGACGATAGCTGGGTCACGGCGGGGCCGAATTTCGGCTCGGAAAAGGTGGTGCAGGTGCAGGCCCCGCGCATCGCCATGGCCTGGGACGAGCCGACGGACCCCACGGCCGCCGGCTCCGCCCGCTTCGTGATCGAGCGGCAGATGGGCTGGCCGGTCTCCGCCATCCGCACCGACCGGCTGGCGGAAACCGATCTCTCCCGCTTCGACGTCGTCATCCTGCCCTCCGGCCGCGGCTATATGGGCCGGTTCGGGGAGGACGGGGCCGCGGCGCTGAAGGGCTGGGTGGAGCGCGGCGGGGTGCTGATCGGGTTGGGCGGGGCCATGCGCTTCCTGGCCGATCCGGACGCCGACCTGCTTTCCATCCGCCGCGAGGACGCCGCCGCCATGCCGGCGGAGGGCGAGGAGGGCGGAAAGCCCAAGCCGAACGGCGATGGCGACGAGGAGGGCAAGGGCCCGACCGTGCCCGGCACGCTGATCGCCAGCGCGGAGGAGCTGAAGGCCGCCATCGCCCCGGAAAAGCGCCCGCCCGACAGCGTCGCCGGCGTGCTGCTGCGCGCCTCGGTGGAGGGGGAGCACTGGCTGGGCGCCGGCGTGAAGCCGCAGGTGCATGTGCTGATGCAGGGGGCCGACATCTATACGCCGACAACGCTGGACAAGGGCGTCAACGTCGCCAGCTTCCTGGCCCCGGACCAGTTGCTCGCCAGCGGCCATATCTGGGAGGAGAACCGCCGCCAGCTCGCCTTCAAGCCCTTCGTGGTGGCGGAGCAGGTGGGCAAGGGCCACATCATCGGCTTCACGGCCGATCCCACCGCCCGCGGCTTCATGGAAGGGCTGGGCACCCTGCTGGCCAACGCCGTGTTCCGCGGCCCGGCCCACGCCCGCTGAGGGCTCAAGGAAGGGAAAGGGGGGAGGGCGTTCAGCCCTCCAGCCCCCGGGCCATCACGGCCAGCACGTCGGCCGGCTCCACCTCGCGGCAGCGGAAGGACCGGCCGATGCCGCGGGCCAGGATGAAGGTGACCTTGCCGTCCTTCACCTTCTTGTCCTTGGCCGTGTGGGCCAGCAGCGTTTCCGGCCGCCAGTCGCCATGGGGGGCGGCCTGCTTCAGATGGGCCGCGCCGACCGGCAGGCCGGCATCGGACAGGTGACGGCGCACCCGCTCCGCATCCTCCGCCGGGCACAGCCCCATGCGCACCGACAGGTCGAAGGCCATCGCCATGCCGATGGACACCGCCTCCCCATGCAGCAGCGCGGCGCCGTAGCCGGCCTCCGCCTCCAGCGCATGGCCGAAGGTGTGGCCCAGATTCAGCAGCTCGCGCAGCCCGCCTTCCTTCTCGTCCCTGGCCACCACGTCGGCCTTGGCCAGGCAGCTCACCCGGATGGCGTGGTTGCGGGCGGCCGCATCGCCCTCGATCACCGCCCTGCCGTTCGCCTCCAGCCAGTCGAAGAAGCCGGGATCGTTGATCAGCCCGTACTTCACCACCTCGGCATAGCCGGCCAGCAGCTCCCGCCGGGGCAGCGTGTCCAGCACGCCGGTGTCGGCCAGCACCAGCCGGGGCTGGTGGAAGGCGCCGATCAGGTTCTTGCCGTGCTTGGAATTGATGCCGGTCTTGCCGCCGACGGAGCTGTCCACCTGCGCCAGCAGGGTGGTCGGCACCTGCACGAAGTCGATCCCGCGCAGCGCGATGGCCGCCGCGAAGCCGCCCAAATCGCCGACGACGCCGCCGCCAAGGGCCACCAGCGCCGATTTCCGCTCGATCCCGCGGGCCAGCAGCCCGTCCATGACGCCGCCCAGGGCGGTCCAATCCTTGGACGCCTCCCCCGCCGGCACCACGATGGGCTCCGCCACCGGCAGCCCGGCCGCGGCCAGGGAGCGCATCAGCGGGTCCAGATGCAGCCCGGCCACGGTGCTGTCGGTCATCACCACCAGCTTGCGGCCCGGCAGCACGCCGGCGATGTGCCGGCCGGCATCCTCCACCAGCCCGGGGCCGATCAGGATGTCGTAGCCGCGCTCCCCCAGCTCGACCCGCACCGTCTCGACCGCGCCGGCTTTTCCAGCGTCCATCGCCATAGAGTTCACCGTTCATTCTCCTGGGATGCGGATTCCTGCGGCGCGGGTGCGCCCAGCAGATGCAGGTGCAACGCCTCCACCACCCGGTCGGTGGTTTCCTCCAACGGACTGTCGTCGCTGTCCACGGTCAGATCGGCTTCGGCATAGACCGGATAGCGCTTTTCCATCAGGCCCCGCAGGATCTCCCGCGGGTCGCCGGACCGCAGCAGCGGGCGGTGGTCGCGCCTGGCGGTGCGCTGGACCAGCAGGTCCAGCTCCGCCCGCAGCCAGACGGACAGACCTTTCTCCCGGATCAGCGCCCGTGTCTCCTGGTCCATGAAGGCTCCGCCGCCGGTGCTCAGCACATGCACCGGACCATCCAGCAGCCGGGCGATCACCTTGCGCTCCCCGTCGCGGAAGCCGGCCTCCCCGAACCGCTCGAAGATTTCGGGGATGGTGCAGCCGGCGGCGGCCTCGATCTCATGGTCGGCATCGACGAAGGGCAAGCCCAGCCGGGTGGCGAGCCGACGGCCGATGCTGGTCTTGCCGGCCCCCATCAACCCGACGAGCACGATGGTGCGCGGGATGATCTCGGCCGGGATATGGACGCGCAGATGCGTCATGGAACGTCCTCTGGCGGGCGGTCGCTGCCCCGGCCGGCGTTGCCAGCCCTCATGCTGGACGCTACAGTGCCGCCCGTCCGGGATATGCCTGCCACTGGTCCGATCCATAGCACAGCCGATCCGCCTGTCCCAACCCCGCTGCTCCCGCGCCCTGTCAGGCTCCGCCATGACAGGCGGGCGGGAGCATCCGTTCCTGTCCGATTCGAGCATCCGGTGCGATGAACACACTCATAAAGATTCTTCTCCTTCTGGTCCTGGTCGCCATTGTGGGTATCGGCGTCTTCCTGGCAACCTGGGACATGCCGCCGCCTTCCGCACCGGTCGAACGGACCATTCCAGATGAGCGCTTCAGCCGCTGACCTCCGCCCAACCGCCATATTGGTCCGGGCGCTGACCCTTGCACTGATATTGGGCGCCGCACCGGCGGCCCTGGCGCAGCCTACCCCGCTCGGACCATCCCCGCTCGGCCCCGCGCCGGTGCAGGAGCAGCCCGCCGCTGAAGCGCCGCAGCCGCAGGGCGGCGCTCCTCAGCCGGGACCTTCGCAGAGCGGCGCACCCCTGCGGCTGGTCCCGTTCGGGCAGGCGCAGCAGCCGGCGGCGCCACAGCCCACCGCCCCAAGCGGGTTGGAGGTGGAGGCGCTGGGCACCCTGTCCGTCGACGGCGGCGGCACGCTGATGCCCGGTTCCGGCGGCCTGCCGCAGGATGCCTGGGCCGGTACGCCGCGCCCGCTGGCCGAAGGGCTGATCGCCACACTGCCGGAACGGATATCCTCCGCCGCCATGCGGGCGGCACTGTCGCGGCTGCTGCTGTCCGACATCGCGCCTCCCGCCGGGGAGGCGGGGGAGCGGGGCTTCGCGGCCCGGCGGCTGGAGCGGTTGGCGCTGCTGGGCGACTGGGCGGGGGCGGAAGGGTTCGCGGCCAAGGTGCCGGCGGCGCTGGAGGATGAGGCCACAGCGCGCGCCTGGACCACCGGGCGGCTGCTGGCCGGCAATGCCGAAGCCGCCTGCGCGGAGGTGGGGGAGAATGTCCGCCGCTTCCAGGACCCGGTCTGGCTGAAGTTCCAGATCGCCTGCCAGATGCGTGCCGGCGAACTGGCCGCCGCCACGCTGGGCGTCGACCTGCTGCGGGAGCAGGGGGACGGGGATGAGGATTTCCTGCTGCTCGCCGAATCCGCCGCGGCCGGCCGCACCGCCCCGGTCAAGGGCGTGTTCCAGCCCACCGCCCCCCAGCTTGCCCTGATCCTGGCCAGCAAGCGCAGCCCGGAGCCGGAGACGCGGGTGAGCAGCCCGGCTGCGCTGGCGGCGCTCGCCCGCTCACCGGACGTGCCGATCGCGCTACGGCTCACCGCGGCGGAGCAGGCGGCTTCGCTGGGGCTGCTGACCCCGGCGGAGCTCACCGCCGTCTATCAATCCGTCAGCATCCCGGACAATGAGCTGCGGGACCCGCTGACCGCCATCGCCGACCGCCAGGGCGCACAGGCTCGTGCGCTGGCGGTGCAAGCCCTGCGCAACGCCGCCAGCCCCGGCATCAAGGCGGAGTTGCTGCGCGCCGCCGTGGCCGCCGGTGACCTGCCGCTTCTGTCCGGCACCTATGGCGCCATCCTGACGCAGGAGATCGGGCAGCTCGCGCCCAGCGGCACCTACGCCTTCCTGGCCCCCTTCGCTGCCCGCACCCTGCTGCTGCAGGGCCGTGCCGATCTGGCCCGCGCCTGGGTGGACATCGCGAGGGCGGAACTGCTGGGCGGGAATGCAGATCCGGCGCTGTTCTACCGTCTCTGGCCGCTGGCGGCCCTGAACGGGCTGGCCCGCCCCACCGACGTGGCCTTCGCAGAATGGGCAGAGGGGTTGGGGGCGACCCCGGACAACACGGATGCCATGGCCAGGGTCACCGGAGTGGTGGCCGTGATGTGGGCTGCTGGCGTGCCGATGGACCGTGCCGCGCTGGACGCCCTGTTGATCCAGGGCCGCACCATCCCGACCGGCGGCGCGGCCACTCCTCCCGATCCCCTGCTGGCAGCCCGGCTGGCCGAGGCCGCGGGGGAAGGGCGGGAGGCGGAGGCGTTGCTGCTGGCCGCCCACATGATCGGAAGCGGCGGTCCCGCCGCGACCGCCGCGCTCGACACTTCCCTGGCGGCGGACGGGCTGCGCCGGGCCGGGCTGGAGTCGGAGGCGCGGCGGTTGGCGACGGAAGCGGCAGCCGCCTTGATCGATCCCTGACGGACAGGCGCATGCCGACCACCCCAGCCGCCAAATCCCGCCCCGGCCGCCCGAAGAAGCCGCGTCCGCCCCTGCCGCCGCGGGTGGACGCCTTCCTGGACATGCTGGTGGCGGAACGCGGCGCATCCAAGAACACGCGGGAGGCCTATTCCCGCGACCTGGCCGACGCCGCCGCTTTCCTGACCCATACGGCCAAGGTGCCGCTGGACCGCGCCTCCAGCGATGAGCTGCGGGACTATCTGGCCCATCTGTCGGACGGGGAGATCAAGGCGAAATCGGCCACGCGCACGGTGGCCCGCCGCCTGTCGGCGCTGCGCCAATACTACAAGTTCCTGGTCAGCGAGGGGATGCGCGGCGACGATCCCTCCAGCGTGCTGGACAGCCCCAGGCTGGGCCGCCCCCTGCCGAAAATCCTCAGCGAGCAGGATGTCGGGCTGATGCTGGAGGCGGCGGCCCGGCGCGGCGGGCCGGAGGGGCGGCGGCTGATCGCCCTGTTGGAAATCCTGTATGCCAGCGGCCTGCGCGTGTCGGAGCTGGTGGGCCTGCCGGTGGGGGCCGTGACCCGCGACGGGCGCGCCCTGCTGGTCCGCGGCAAGGGCGGGAAGGAGCGGCTGGTGCCGCTGTCGCAGCCGGCCCGCGACGCACTCGCCGCCTACCTGCCCGACCGGCCCTATTTCATGGTGCCGGGGCGGGAGCAGAAGCAGCAGGCCTTCCTGTTCCCGTCACGCAGCGGCAGCTCCGTCCTGACCCGCCAGCGCGTCGGCCAGTTGCTGAAGGAGTTGGCGCTGGAAGCGGACATCGACCCCGCCAAGGTCAGCCCCCACGTCCTGCGCCATTGCTTCGCCACCCACCTCCTGGACCATGGCGCCGATCTACGCGCGGTGCAGAAGATGCTGGGCCACGCCGACATCGGCACCACCCAGATCTACACCCATGTGGTCACGGAACGGCTGAAACAGACAGTGGAAGAGCACCATCCGCTGGCGAAGCGGAAGGGCTGACGCCCTCAGCGCTGCTCCGGGTCGGCTTTAGGTGGGCCGCCGGACAGGGTCTCGCGGGCCGAGGGGGCGCTGCGGATCATGTCGCGCACGCTGGAGCGGGTGTTCGGGTCGCCCATGCTGCTGCCCATCTCGAACACCTCATAGGCGCGGGGCGGCGGCGGGGCGGCCTTCTCATACTCGCCGCGGATGGCCTCGAACTCGGCGCGGTGGAACTCGTCCACGGTCTGGAAGTCCGGCATCACCCGGCGCGGGGCGATCACGGTGATCTCCTCCATCGGCTCCTGGGTGTTGGGCGGCGGGGGCGGGCCGCCCTCTTCCTCAGGGGCCAGCGTCGGCTGCGGGCCGGTGGCCTTGGGGGCCAGCGGATTGGGCAGCGGGCCCTCGCCGCCGGGTCCCTGCTGCGCCAACACCGGGCTCGGCATGGCCAGGGCCGCCAGCAGAAGCAGGGCGGCGGGGCCGGCGATACGGCCGATGGCGGACGGGGTCATGGGCGAGCTCCGGTTCGGGAGACTGAACAGTAAGCATGAATGCGGCCGCCGTCCACGCAGTGGCGACGGTCACACCCTGCCAACAATCTGGGCATCCATAGGCTCCCGGGCCAGGGGCAGGCATGGGATATCAGACAGCGCCGCCTCCGGCCCCGCCCTCCTCATCGGCACCCGGCCAGCCGCCCAGCAGCGGGCGCATCCGCCAGGAGGCGGGGTTGCGGACCCGCTGCTTGCCATGCTTATGGGTCGGCACCGGCTCCGTCGGGCCGCCGGCGCGCACCGGCCTCTCGGCGAAGCGGCCCAGGCTGATCATCCGGTCATATGTGACGATGGCGGCGGCCACCGAGACATTGACGCAGAACTTGGTCGGGATCTGCACGATGTGGGCGCAACGCTCCACGATGGACTTGGACAGGCTGCCCCGCTCCGGCCCCAGTATGTAGGCGGCGCGCAGCGGATGGCGGAAGCTGGGCAGGGGGATCGACTCGTCCACCAGCTCCACCCCCACCAGTTGGCACCCCTCCGGCAGGGCCATGTCGGACGGCTTCTCCCAGGCGTAGAAGGGAACATGGTCCACCCCGCCGGACGTGTCCGTGGCACGGACCTCGTTCAGATCCACCCGGCCATTGACGGTGAAGATGAAGCTGGCGCCGAAGGCGTGGCCGGTGCGCAGGATGGTGCCGACATTGCCGGACTTGCTGATCCCCTCTGCGCCCAGGGCGAAATATCCACGCATGACGTACCTCTCCTGCTGAAGCCTTCCTCGGCCGGCGGGGTGCTTCTTGCACAGGCCATGGCGGCGGGGCAAGGTGTGCGCCGTTTTCGGACTCGAGCCCGAAGGCAATGAACTCTGGACCCAAGGGACATCATGTCCAACGATACCACTCCCCACCGGCACGGTCCGGGCTGCAGCCACGATCACGGCCATGACGCCCGGGACACCGGCGTCGCCGGGATCGCCCTGCCCGACGATGCCGCCAGCCCCATCCTGGTCGAGGTGACCCGCGGCAACATGGTGGAAAGCATCCATCGCGGCCGCGCCGCCGTGGTCCATGCCTCCGGCACGGTAGAGGCGGGCTGGGGCGACCGCAGCTCCCTGATCTATCCGCGCAGCGCCAACAAGTCGTTGCAGGCCCTGCCGCTGGTGGAGACGGGGGCGGCCGACGCCTTCCAGCTCAGCGACGCCGAACTGGCCCTGGCCTGCGCCTCCCACAGCGGGGAGCCGATGCATACCGAGCGCGTGGCCGCCTGGCTGAACCGCATCGGCCTCTCCGAAGCGGACCTGGAGTGCGGCAGCCACACGCCCTACAACGTCGCCGCCTGGGAAGCGATGCTGAAGCGCGGCGAGACGTCGACCCAGCTTCACAACAACTGCTCCGGCAAGCATAGCGGCATGCTGACCACCGCCCTGCACCGGGGGGAGCCGACCAAGGGCTATGTCGGCTACCAGCACCCGGTGCAGCAGCGCATCATGGGCACCATCGAGCAGGTGACCGGCCAGGACCTGTCGAACGCCCCCTGGGGCGTGGATGGCTGCTCCATCCCCACCATCGGCATCCCGCTGGAGGCGCTGGCCTTCGGCATGGCGCGGATGGCCGACCCGGTGGATTTGCCTGACCGGCGGGCGGAGGCGGCGAAGCGCCTGACCGCGGCCTGGGGCCGGCATCCGGAGATGGTGGGCGGCACCGGCACCTTTGACACGACCTTCATGGAGATGGTGAAGGGCCACATCCTGGTGAAGGCCGGGGCGGAGGGCGTCTGCTGCGTGGTGGTGCCGGAGGCCGGCATTGGCATTGCGGTCAAGATCGACGACGGTGCAAGCCGCGCCGCCGGCCCGGCCGCAGCCGCCATCCTGCGGAAGCTGGGCCTGCTGTCAGATGCGGAGTGGGAGGCGCTGCTGCCCCTGGTGCAGCCCGGCATTCCGAACCGCAAGGGCTTCGATTGCGGGGTGCTGCGGGCAGCGTTTTAGGGTTCCGTAGGTCGGATCGAGCCCATGGCGATGATCCGACGCGGTGGTGAAGACCGGTGGAAGTGTGTCGGATCATCGCCCTTCCAGGCCTCGATCCGACCTACGAAAAATCACGAAAAGGGAGGAAACGAACCATGCGGGCAGTGCTGTGCAAATCCTTCGGACCGCCGGAGACACTGAGCCTGGAGGAGGTGCTGGACCTGCCGTTGGGGCCGGGGCAGGTACGGATCGATGTCAAGGCGGCGGCGATGAACTTCGCCGACACGCTGATCATTGAAGGCAAGTACCAGGAGAAGCCGCCTTTCCCCTTCATCCCCGGCATGGAATGCGCCGGTACGGTGGCGGAAGTGGGCGAGGGGGTGCGCCATCTGAAGCCCGGCATGCGCGTCATGGCGCTGACCCGCGGCGCCTTCGCCACGCAGACCGTGGCCGATGCCGCGGCCGTGCTGCCGATCCCGGACCAGATGGGCTTCGCCGAAGCCGCAAGCTTCCCCGTCGCCTATGGCACCAGCCATCTGGCCCTGACCGACCGCGCCAACTTGAAGCCGGGGGAGACGCTGCTGGTTCTGGGCGCCTCCGGCGGCGTCGGGTTGACGGCGGTGGAGATCGGCAAGGCAATGGGGGCTCGCGTCATCGCCGCCGCCAGCTCCGCCGAAAAGCTGGATGTGGCCAAGGCCCATGGGGCGGATGATCTGGTGAACTACGCCACAGAGGACCTCCGCGCTCGGGTCAAGGAGTTGGCGCCCAAGGGTGTGGACGTGGTGTTCGATCCGGTCGGCGGCGACGTCTTCGACGCGGCGCTCCGCTGCATGGCCTGGGAAGGCCGGATGGTGGTGATCGGCTTCGCCGCCGGCCGTATCCCGCAGGTTCCGGCCAACCTGCTGTTGGTCAAGAACATCGCCGTGCTGGGCCTGTTCTGGGGCGCCTACCGCCAGAACAACCCGCAGCGGCTGGGGCAGAGTCTGATGGAGCTGCTGGGGATGTGGAGCAAGGGCCAGCTCAAGCCGCATGTCAGCCACAGCCTGCCGCTGGAGCGCTATGCCGAGGCTTTCGAGCTGCTCTCCGGCCGCAGGAGCACCGGCAAGGTCGTGCTGACGATGGAGTAGGCGGCGCGGCTTTCGGGGAGGAAGCCTGTCGGCCTGTCCACCCGCCGCCATCTCCGCACAAGAAAAAACCCGCCGCCGGTTGCCCGGCGGCGGGGTCTGATCGGTGGGCCGGGACGGTCTCGCTCAGACCCGGCCCACCGGAACTCCGGATGCTCAGTGCACCGTCTCGCCATGCAGGGCGAGATCGAGGCCATCGCGCTCGGCCTCTTCCTCGACCCGCAGGCCGACCAGCATCTTGGTGACGAACAGGATCACCGCCGTCGCGACGCCCGAGTAGACGATGGTGGCGACGATGCCCCAGATCTGGGTCAGCACCTGACCGGCATTGCCCTCGATCAGGCCGGGGGTGCCGCCGATCGCCTCACGGGCGAACACGCCGGTCAGCACCGCGCCGACAATGCCGCCGACGCCATGCACGCCCCAGACATCCAGGCTGTCATCGTACTTCAGCGCGTGCTTCAGGGCCGTGGAGGCGAAGTAGCAGAGCACGCCCGCGGCAAGGCCGATGACCAGCGCGCCGGACACGTCCACGAAGCCAGCGGCCGGGGTGATGGCGACCAGACCGCCCACCGCGCCGGAGATGATGCCCAGCACGGACGGCTTCTTCTTCGCACCCCATTCCACGAACATCCAGGCCAGCGCCGCAGCAGCGGCGGCCACCTGGGTCACCAGCATGGCATTGGCGGCGGAGCCGTTGGCGGCCACGGCGGAACCGGCGTTGAAGCCGAACCAGCCCACCCACAGCAGGGACGCGCCGATCAGGGAAAGGACGAGGTTGTGCGGCTTCATGTCGGCGGAGCCGTAGCCGGTACGCTTGCCCAGCATGATGCAGGCCACCAGACCGGCGACGCCGGCATTGATGTGCACCACGGTGCCGCCGGCGAAGTCCAGCACGCCGTCACCGGCCAGGAAGCCGCCGCCCCACACCCAATGGGTGACCGGCGAATAGACGATCAGGGACCACAGCGCCATGAACAGCAGCAGGGCCGAGAACTTCATGCGGTCGGCGAAGGCGCCGGTGATCAGCGCCGGGGTGATGATGGCGAAGGTCATCTGAAACATGATGAACAGCAGCGTCGGGATCGAGCCGCTGACATCCTCCGTGGTGGTCCCGGCCAGCAGCACGCTGCTGAGGCCGCCGACGAAGGCGTTGCCCTCGGCGAAGGCAAGGCTGTAGCCGACCACCACCCAGAGCACGGAAACCAGGCAGCAGATCGCGAAGCTCTGCATCACCATGGTCAGAACATTGGCCTTGCGCACCATGCCGCCATAGAAGAGGGCCAGGCCCGGAATGGTCATCATCAGGACGAGCGCGGTCGAAGTCAGGATCCAAGCGGTGTCGCCGGAGTCGAGCGTCGGCGTGTCCTGGGCAAACGCCAGACCCGGGACCAGTGCCAGGCACGCCGCGAGGAGAATAGTGGACAGACGATTCATATGGCTCCCCTTGTCTGTGGGCACGGGGCCGAGCGGCCGCCGCACACGCCGGGGAGCTTCGTATTCAAAGATCGTGCCGGTTTGGAAATCTGCGGAAAATCTCAGGATCGGTTGGCGCGTCCACCCCAGGGCATACATCTTTGGTGCGCAATAATTCGACCGATTGCCTGAAAAATAGGCAGACATCCGCCCTGCCGTTTCCTTGCTCTTTCCAGCCGCTTCAACGGCTTGTTTCCTGAGCCGTGCCGCCATTTCCGACCCGGACAGCCCTGCCCAACGGTCGATGCACAGGAAAAAGGCATATCGGCCTAATGGATGGTGATAGGCTGCCGCCTAGCCAGGGTGCCGCACCTGCGAATTTGTGGCAGGGTCCCCGCATTGGTGTCGCCTATGACTGGCCCCTAAGAATTAATACCGGTCCGAAATCGGCTTCCGCGCACGAAAGGGAGGGTACTTCGCATGTCAGCCCCGTCCTATGACGGTCAGATCGACCGCCAACTCGCCCAGGAACTGCGCCAAGCGCCCAAGCACGCCATCGCGCTGGTGCTGGCGGGCGGGCGCGGCAGCCGGCTGAAGCAACTGACCGACCGGCGCGCAAAGCCGGCCGTGCATTTCGGCGGCAAGTTCCGGATCATCGACTTCGCCCTGTCGAACTGCATCAATTCCGGCTTCCGCCGGATCAGCGTGCTGACACAGTACAAGTCCCACTCGCTGCTGCGCCACCTGCAGCGGGGCTGGAATTTCCTGCGCGGCGAGATCGGGGAATTCGTCGACCTGCTGCCGGCCCAGCAGCGGATCGACGAGACGAGCTGGTACCAGGGTACGGCGGACGCGGTGTATCAGAACCTGGACATCCTCAACACCCACCGGGCCGAGTGGGTGCTGGTCCTGGCCGGCGACCATGTCTACAAGATGGACTACGCCGCCATGCTGGCCCAGCACATCCGCACCGGCGCCGACTGCACCGTCGGCTGCATCGAGGTGCCGCGGATGGAGGCGACCGGCTTCGGCGTCATGCATGTGGATGAGACCGGGCAGGTGATCAGCTTCCTGGAAAAGCCGACCGATCCGCCGCCGATGCCCGGCCGGCCGGACATGGCGCTGGCCAGCATGGGCATCTACATCTTCAACGCCGACTTCCTGTACGACCAGTTGGAGCGGGACAGCCGCGACCCGTCCTCCTCCCGCGATTTCGGCAAGGACATCATCCCGTACCTCGTGCCGCGGGCGAAGGTGATGGCCCATTTCTTCGCGGACAGCTGCGTCTACAACCGCGCCCAGGGGAACGAGGCCTACTGGCGCGATGTCGGAACCGTGGACGCCTATTGGGAGGCGAACCTGGAACTCTGCAAGGTGTCGCCCTCGCTCGACCTCTACGACCGCAACTGGCCGATCTTCACCTATCAGGAGCAGCTGCCCCCGGCGAAGTTCGTGTTCGATGACGACGACCGGCGCGGCATGGCGGTGGACAGTCTGGTCAGCGCCGGCTGCATCATCTCCGGCTCGGTCCTGCGCCGGTCGCTGCTGTTCAACAAGGTCAGGCTCCACTCTTATAGCCAGATCACCGATACGGTGGTGCTGCCGGAGGTGGAGATCAGCCGCAACTGCCGCCTGACCAAGGCCGTGATCGACCGCGGCTGCCGCATTCCGCCCAATCTGGTGGTGGGCGAGGACCCGGAGGAGGATGCCCGCCGCTTCCACCGCACCGACAACGGCGTGGTGCTGATTACGCGGGACATGCTGGCCCGGCTGCCGGGGTAGACATCTTCCATGCGTATCCTGTTCGTTGCGTCGGAATGCTTCCCCTATGTGAAGACCGGCGGGCTGGCCGATGTCGCGGCAAGCCTGCCCCCGGCTTTGCGCGCGCTCGGCGCGGATGTCAGGCTGCTGCTGCCGGGCTATCCCGGCGTGCTGGACCGGCTGCGGGTGATGCGGACGGTGCGGAGCCTTCCCGCCCTGCCCGGACTGCCGGACGGCGCCCGTGCGCGTCTGCTGGGCAGCCTGGGGGAGGACGACCTCACCGTCTACGCGCTGGACGCGCCGGCCTTCTTCGCGCGCGAGGGCAATCCCTACCAGAGGCCGGACGGGCGCGACTGGCCGGACAACCACCTGCGCTTCGCCGCCCTGTGCCGGACGGCGGCGCTGATGGGGTTGGAGGGCGACGGCGACGGTTGGGTGCCGGACATCATCCACGGCCATGACTGGCAGGCCGGGCTGGTGCCGGCCTATCTGCGGCATGCCGGCTGGGTTTTCGACGGCAAGCCGGTTCCCGGCACCGTCTTCACCATCCACAATCTGGCCTTCCAGGGGCTGTTTCCGCCGGACGTTCTGCGTCCGCTCGGCCTGCCATCGGATACCTTCACCCATGAGGAGCTGGAATATTACGGCAAGGTCGGCTTCCTGAAGGCCGGGCTGGTCTATTCCGACCGCCTGACCACCGTCAGCCCGACCTACGCCCATGAAATCCAGGGGTGGGAGATGGGCTTCGGGCTGGACGGGGTGCTTCGCCGGCGTGCCAACGTCCTGTCCGGAATCCTGAACGGTATCGACCTCCGCCACTGGGACCCGGCGACCGATCCCTTCATCACCCAGCGTTACGATTCGGGCCAGCTTGATCGGCGGGCGGCCAACAAGGCCGACCTGCAGCGCGCCTTCGGGCTGGAGGTGCGGCCTGACGCCCTGCTGTTCGGTGTGGTCAGCCGCCTGACCCACCAGAAGGGCATAGACCTGATCGTCCAGGCGCTGCCGCGCATCATGGGATTGGGCGGGCAAGTCGCCGTCCTCGGCACCGGCTCGGCGGAGCTGGAGCAGGCGCTGGCCGACGCCAGCGCGGATCACAAGGGGCGGGTGGGCCTCCGCCTCGCCTATGACGAGGGGCTGTCGCACAGGGTGCAGGCCGGGGCCGACGTGCTGATGGTTCCGTCCCGGTTCGAGCCCTGCGGGCTGACCCAGATGTACGCCCTGCGTTACGGAACCCTGCCGCTGGTCACCCCGGTCGGCGGGCTGGCCGACACGGTGGCCGACGTGACCGAGGCGGCGCTGGCCCACCGGACCGCCACCGGATTTGTCACGGACGCGGTCGACCTGCCTGCCCTGCTCCGCGCGGTGGAGCGGGCAGCGGGACTGTACCGCCATGGCGAACTGTGGCGTCAGGTCCAGCGCACGGCGATGGGCCGCGATGTCGGTTGGGAAGCGTCCGCCCAGGCCTATCTCGGTCTCTATACATCCCTTCAGGTGGACAGCACTTCTATGTCCCAGTAAACTGTTCGCCGAGCTCCAGTTCTGGCTTTTGAACGATGTCATAGCCCGAACGGTCGGGGGAGGGCGATCCGCCCTCTATTCCGGAACGGACAGAGGTCGTCTTTGACACCCGGCCGGCATTCAGGATCGAATACACAGAGTTATTTCCGCTGGCTGGTTCCGGCCACAGTGGTCATCCCGCTGCTCGTCCTTCTCCTGGCGGCGCTGATGAACCGTACGGAGGTGATCCGGGCCGCCGAAGGCTCCCTGCAACGCGATCTGGATGCCGTACGCGAACATGCGCTCAAGGTGTTCGAAACACAGGAACTGCTGCTGTCCGACTTGGCGGCGGATGTCGCGGCGCGCAGCCGGCAAGGGCTGGACTGGGATGATCTGACCGCCGACCGGGATTTCCAGCTCAGCCTCGCGATGCGGGTGGACCGGTACGATCATGTGGACGGGCTGGCGCTGATGGACGAGAACGGCGTCCTGCGCATGGCGACGCTCCTCTTCCCCGCTCCTCCCATTCAGGTGCTCGACCGGGATTACTGGCAGGCAGCGCGCCAGGGCACGGTCGCCTATCTCAGCGGCTCCCATGCCAGCAAGCTGACTGGCCGGGCGCAGTTCAGCTACGCGCTGCGCCTGCAGGCGCCCAGCGGCCAGTTCAACGGTGTGGCCATGGCCTGGCTGGAGCCCGGCTATCTTCAGTCCTTCTGGGGCACGGTGGTGGAGCATCCCGACACCACGGTCGGTCTGTTGCGGAACGACGGGGCGGTCCTGGCCCGCTGGCCGGAGGGGGCGCAGCCATTCGCCGGGGCTGCCAATCCTTTCGCCGGCACGTCCACGACGGGAGCGTCCTCGACGGGCGAAGCTGCCGTAGGCAATCTGCTCCGCACCGTCGGGACCGCCGATGGTACGGAGTATCTCACCGCCACCAGTGCGCTGACCCCCTTTCCCGCGCTGATCCGGATGGACCGGAGGATGGCGGATGTCCTGGCGCCCTGGCGGCGGAACGTCCTGATCTACTCGTCCGTGGCCGGGCCGGCGACGCTGATCCTCCTGATGCTGTCTCTCATGGCTGCCAGGACGGCCCGACGGGAACGGCAGGCCATGCAGTCGTTGCGCCTGGAAGCCGACCGGCGGGCCGAGACGGCCCGTGCCCTGCGGGAAAGCGAGGCCCGCTATCGCGGCTATTTCGAGCATTCGCCGCAGTGCCACTGGGTGCTGACGGTCGGGCGGGACGGATTCCGGTACGAAGCGCTGAACTCCGCGACCCTGGAGACGCTGGGGCTCGAACTCTCCCGGGCGGTCGGACGTCTGGTGCAGGAGATGCTGCCGCCCTCCCTCGCCCGTGCCGTGCTGCCCCGCTACGAGGAGTGTCGGCGGCTGGGCGAGCCGCTGCTCTATGAGGAAACGCTGGACCTCCCGGCCGGCACCCGTACCTTTGAAACAATGCTGGTGCCCTTGCGGGACGAAAGAGGGGCGGTCAACGTTATTCTGGGCTCGGCCCGCGATGTGACGGAACGGCGGCAGGCGGAACAGCGGCTGGTCCAGGCCCAGAAGATGGAGACGGTGGGGCTGCTGACCGGCGGGGTGGCCCATGACTTCAACAATCTGCTGACGGCCGTCATCAACAATCTGGAGATGGTGCGCGAGCGCCCCGCCGATCCGGCCAATATGGGAAGGTTGGATCAGGCGCGGAAGGCCGCGACGGCCGGCGGGAGTCTGGTGCGCCGGCTTCTGGCCTTCGCCCGGCGGCAGCCGTTGGAGCCGCACGCAACCGACATCAACCTTCTGCTGGAAGAGGCGGGCACGCTGATCCGCCGCGCGGTGGGCGAGCGGGTGGAAGTGCATCTCGACCGCGCCCAGGACCTGCCGCCCGTGCTGGTCGACCCGGTGCAGTTGGAGAATGCGCTGCTGAACCTCGCGGTGAACGCCCGCGACGCCATGCCCACCGGGGGACGCCTTCTCATCTCCACCCGTCTGGAGGCGGAAGGGCAGCAAGGGCGGGAGCGTGTGGTCCTGTCGGTGGAGGATACCGGCACCGGCATGCCGCCCGAGGTGGCCGCCCGGGTGTTCGAACCCTTCTTCACCACCAAGCCGGCCGGGCAGGGTACCGGCCTCGGCCTTTCCACCGTCTACGGCTTCGTCGAGCAGTCGGGGGGCGAGATGCGGCTGCGGACGCAGCCGGGCAAGGGCACCTGTTTCGAGCTGGCCTTTCCGGCCAAGCGCGGCTTGCAGGTGGTTGCCGCCGCGTCGGAAACGGCGGAGCAGCCGGTCGCCCTCACCCGTGCGGCCACGGTGCTGCTGGTGGAAGACGAAGTTCTCGTGCGCCTGTCCACCGCCGCCCTGCTGCGCGAGATGGGGCTAAAGGTATTGGAGGCCGGGTCAGCGGAGCAGGCGCTGGACCTGCTGGACCAGCATGCCGGGGCGGAGGATGGCGGGATCGACCTGCTGGTGACCGACATCGGCCTGCCCGGCATGGACGGACGGACCTTGGCGGAGCGGGTGGCCCGATCCTGGCCCAAGATGCCGGTGGTGATGCTGACCGGCTATGACCGGACGGCAAACGGCCCGCGCAATGGCGGGCCGGAGCCGGCGAACCGGTATCATCTGGACAAGCCCTACAAGCCGAGGCGTCTGCGCCAGATCCTGGCGGAAGCGCTGGCCGGCGACCGGGCCGCCTGAAAAAGCTGGACCCGTCCGGCGGGCCGGGGCGGCAATCGCCGCCCCGCGCCGACCGGATCGTGCCCGACTTACTCCTCCTCGTCGGCGTCCTGCTCGATCTGGTTGGCAAGATCGCGCAGCATGTCCACCACATCGGTGTGGCTGGTCTCATCCACCGCCTGGTTGACGGCGACCTCGATCATGGCGACCGAAACGTAGGCGGAAAGCGGGCCGGCTTCCTTCATGGCCGCTTCCAGGTGCTTTTCGGCGATGTCCAGCGCCTTGTCGAAAAGCTGTTCGGCGGCGGAGTTGTTGGCGTCACTCATTGGGAAGACCCTTTCCCGGTGGATGTGGTGGCAGATGAGGCAGGTTCTAGCACCCTTTCATGCCGGCTTCTTGTCAAATCGGCGGGCACCTTCTATCCCCTGTCCCGCGCCAACCCCGCGACCGATAAGAGGTTCCAGCCGTGACATTCACCGGCACTTCCGGCCCCGCCGACACCGGCGCCGTCCAACTCACCGATCCAGCCCTCTACCGGCACTGGTCGGATGAGCATGTGCGGTTCAACGATCTGGACCCGTTGGGGCACGCCAACAACAATGCCATTGGCGTTTATTTCGAAAGCGGGCGGGTGGCCTTCCACGACGCCATCGGCCTGCGCGACAATCTGGACCACCAGTTCGTCGCCGCCCGCATCGTGATCGAGTACAAGGCGGAAATCCACCGGCCGAACCGTCTGCGCATCGGCACCGGCGTGCTGCGCATCGGCCGGACGAGCTGGACCCTGGGCTCCGCCTTGTTCATCGGGGACCGCTGCATGGCGACCAGCGAATGCGTGCTGGTGCTGATCGATACGCAGACCCGCCGCCCGGTGCCGATCCCGGACCTTGCGAGAGGCGGTCTGGCGCGCCATCTGCTCGTCCCCGCCTGAGGAGCCGCAGCCTTGACCAAAGCCCACCGCCGCCAGAACCCCGCCGGACGCAAGCCGGAGGAGCCGCCCACCCGCGGCCCCGTGGAGATCACGGTGGGCCGCGTCGGTGCGCGCGGCGACGGCGTGGCCGAATGGCAGGGCCACCGGCTGTTCGTGCCCCAGGCCCTGGCCGGCGACCGGCTGATGGCGCGCTTCGGCGCCCGCCGCAGCGATGGCTGGGAGGCCGTGCCGGTCAGCCTGATCGAGGAGGCCCCTGGCCGGGCGGAGCCGGCCTGCCGCCATTTCGGAACCTGCGGCGGCTGTGCGCTCCAGCACATGGACGATGCCGCCTATGTGGCCTGGACGGCGCAGGTGGTGGAAACCGTCCTGTCCCGCGCCGGGCTGCTGGAAGGTGTGGAGATCCGTCCCCTGGTGCGCACGCCCGCGGGTGGCCGCCGCCGCGCCGTGCTGTCCGCTGCCAAGCGGGGCAAGCGGCAATGGCTGGGCTTCAACGAACGCGCCAGCCACAGGCTGGTGGATGTCAACGAATGCCTTGTTCTGGGCTCGGAACTGGACCGGCTGCTGGAACCATTGCGGGAGCTGCTGGCCGGCTGGCTGGCGGACGGGCAGACCCTGGATGTGGCGCTGACCGTGCTGGAGGACGGCGTCGATCTGGTGCTGGAGGGCGGGCCGGAGCCTGACCTCGCGGCGCTGGAAGCCCTGGCCGCCTTTGCCGAGCGCCACGACCTTGCCCGCCTGACCCGCCGGCCCAGGCCGGGTGCGCCGGCCGAGCCCATCGCGCTCCGCCGGCAGGGCATCGTCCGCTTCGGCGACGCCACCGTCAGCCCCGCCCCGGCGCTTTCCTCCAGGCCAGCCGGGAAGGGGAGGCGGCGTTGGTGGCCGCGGCGCTGGAGGCAACCGAGGGGGCCGGGCGCGTGGCCGACCTCTTCGCCGGCAGCGGTACGCTCACCTTCCCGCTGGCCCGGCGGTCGGCGGTACATGCGGTGGAGGGGGATGCGGGGTCCCTGCGGGCGCTGGAGGGGGGCGTACGTTCCCTTGGCGGTGCCGGCGGCCGCATCAGTGTCGAGCGGCGCGACCTGTTCAAGGAGCCGCTGACGGCGGCGGAGCTGAACCGCTTCCAGGCCGTGGTCTTCGACCCGCCCCGCGCCGGTGCCCAGGCCCAGGCGGCGGAACTGGCCCGCAGCGACGTGCCGCGCGTCGCCGCCATCTCCTGCAACCCCGCCACCTTCGCCCGCGACGCCCGCACCCTGGCCGATGGCGGCTACCGGCTGGTCTGGCTGCAGCCGGTGGACCAGTTCCTCTGGTCCCCGCATCTGGAACTGGCGGCCCTTTTCACGCGCTGAGCGGCGGGGGAGGGGGCGTACGGCTGTACGCCTTGCATCAGGCCGAGGGCCCGATGATCGTCAGAGCGGGGAAGTACGTGCGGAACCGTGCATCGCGGGTCAACAGCGGAACACCAAGGCTTTCCGCATGTGCGCCGATGAAGAAGTCGGGCAGGGCCGATGTACGTACGCCGCCGCGTCGGCGGTAGGCGAGGAAGGCGCGTCCGGCGTTGAACAGGGCTGTTGGGGGGATCGCCTCGATCTCCAGCCCGAAGTGCCTGATGGCTTCATCCGTTTCGGCCACGTCGCTGAAGCTCAGCGACAATTCGGCATAGGTCACGGCGTTGCCGACCAGTGGCCCGCGTTCGGCGGCGGTTTCCAACATCTGCACGAACCAGTCCGCCCACTGCGGGTCGGCGGTCACGATGTCCAGTAGGATGTTCGTATCCACAAAGGTGGCCATGGCGGAAGGTCAATCCTCTCCGCGCGTCATGGACATGATCTCATCCGTCGTGAGGCCGCTGGTGGAACTGCCGCGCAGGGCATCGAACCGCCCCTTGGCCGCGGATGCCGGCTTGGCGGGGCGGATCAGCAGCGCGCCGTCCGGCGAAAGCTCCAGATCGACGAGGCTTCCCGGTTTCAGGCCCAGCCGCTCCTGCATGGCCTTCGGGATCGCCACCTGACCGTCCGGCGTCACGACCGTTGCCATATGAAGCCCCCGCCATGGAAATATCCGGCGGTCAGCATGGGAGCGGAGGGCTTCCCGGTCAATAGAGCCGGGAAGCACCGCCCGATCAGTTCACCCGCTCGTGATCCTCGATGTCGCGGGCCAGGACTTCGCGCTTGCCGACATGGTTGGCCTTGCTGACCACGCCTTCCTTCTCCATCCGCTCGATCAGGCGGGCGGCGGAGTTGTAGCCGATGCGCAGGTGGCGCTGGATGAAGCTGGTGCTGGCCTTGCGCTCCCGCGTCACCACGGCCACGGCCTGGTCGTACAGATCGTCGCCGCTGCCGCCGGCGTTGCCGCCGCCCTCGCCGTCGTCGCTGTCGAAGGGCGTGTCGTCCTCCTCCTCCGTGACGGCTTCCACATACATGGGCTCGCCCTGGGCCTTCAGGTGGCGGACGATCAACTCCACCTCCTCATCCTTCACGAACGGGCCGTGGACGCGGGTGATGCGGCCGCCACCGGCCATGTACAGCATGTCGCCCTGGCCGAGGAGTTGCTCCGCCCCCTGTTCGCCCAGGATGGTGCGGCTGTCGATCTTGCTGGTGACCTGGAAGCTGATGCGGGTCGGGAAGTTGGCCTTGATGGTGCCGGTGATCACGTCCACCGACGGGCGCTGCGTCGCCATGATCAGATGGATGCCGGCAGCGCGGGCCATCTGGGCCAGGCGCTGGATCGCCGCCTCGATGTCCTTGCCGGCCACCAGCATCAGGTCCGCCATCTCATCCACGATGACGACGATGTAGGGCAGCTCCGTCAGGTCGATGGGCTGCTCCTCGAAGATCGGCTTGCCGGTGTCGGGGTCGAAGCCGGTCTGCACGCGGCGGGTCAGCACCTCGCCGGCCTCCCGCGCCTCCTTCAGGCGGGCGTTGTAGCCGTCGATGTTGCGCACCCCCAGCTTGGACATGGAGCGGTAGCGGTCCTCCATCTCCCGCACCGCCCATTTCAGCGCCACCACGGCCTTGCCGGGGTCGGTGACAACGGGGGCCAGCAGGTGCGGGATGCCCTCGTAGATGGAGAGTTCCAGCATCTTCGGGTCCACCATGATGAAGCGGCACTTGTCCGGCGGCAGCCGGTACAGCAGCGACAGGATCATGGTGTTGATGGCCACCGACTTGCCCGAACCCGTCGTGCCGGCCACCAGCAGGTGGGGCATGCGGGCAAGGTCGGCGATCACCGGGCCGCCGCCGATATCCTTGCCCAGCACCAGCGCCAGCTTGGCCTGGGTCTTGGCATAGGCCTCCGTCTCCAGCAGCTCGCGGAAGTACACGGTCTCCCGCTTGCGGTTCGGCAGTTCGATGCCGATCACATTGCGGCCCGGCACCACGGCGACACGGACGGAGATGGCGGACATGGACCGCGCGATGTCGTCGGCCAGGCCGATGACGCGGCTGGATTTGGTGCCGGGGGCGGGCTCCAGCTCATAGAGCGTGACCACCGGGCCGGGGCTGACCTTCACGATCTCGCCGCGGACGCCGAAATCCTCCAGCACGCCCTCCAGCAGGGCCGCGTTCTGGCGCAGCGCCTCCTCGTCCAGCCCGCCGGCGGCGCGGGAGGCCGGATCGGGCATCTGCAGCACATCCAGCGGCGGCAGCTCGTAGACGCCATCCTCCGCCGGCTCGAAGGAGAGCACCGGCTGGCGGGCGGGCTTGCGGGCCGGCTCCGGCGGCTTGGGGCGGGGGGCGACGATGGCGGCGAAGCGGGACTTGCGGGGCTCCTCCGCATCCTCCTCCTCGACAGGGGCGGGCGGCGGGGCCGGAGGGGCGGGGGCCCGCAGCCGTTCGCGCTCCGGCTCCTGCTCCGGATCGGGCATGTCCTTCTTCAGCGTGATGCTGCGCGGGGGAGCCAAGGCCGGCTCGGCCCGCGGGCGCGGGGCTGGGCGGGCAGGTGCGGCGCTGCGCTTGGCGCGGAAGTCGGCGACAGCGCCGGTCAACGCATCGGCGATTTTGCCGCCCAGCGCCACTGGCGCGTTCAGCACGCCGCCCACGATGCCGGCCAGACCGGCACTGCCCTTGCGGGCCGCCTTGCCCTTGCCGCTCAGCAGGCCGCGGATGCCGCCCGCCACCTCCCGCGGGGCGACGCCCAGGGCGGACAGCAGGGCGAACAGGGCAGGGACCAGCAGGATAAGGCCGGTGCCCAGCGCATGGGCATAGCCGATCAGCCCCAGGCTGGCCTGCATGATCAGGTTCATCAACATCACGCCGGTGCTGCCGCCCAGCAGCATGGCGCTGCCGCCCGCTCCGAGCCCGGCCATGGCAGTGGCGGTCAGCAGGACGGAACCCAGTCCGACCACCACCCGCACCGCCCGCCCGCCGATGTCGCGGTGACGCATCTGCGCGATGCCCCAGCCGGCCAGCAACGCCGAGATCAGATAGGCAGAGACGCCCAGCGCCTGCACCAGAACGTCCGCCGTGTAGGCGCCCGGCAGCCCAAGCAGGTTCAGCACCCGGGCGCTGTCCCCCGGTACCGCCGTGCTCCAGGACGGGTCGGTGGGCGCATAAGTGGCGAGGGCCGCGGCGACGGCCGCGCCCAGCAGCAGCAGGACGAGCCCGCCCAGCTCCACCATCCGGCGCTTCAGGAAGCGGGCAGCCTCCTCCGGCATCAGGCGGCCCTTGCCGGTGTTGGCCGGACGGCGGGAGGCGGCTCCCCTCGGGGCGGATCGGCTCGCGGTGGCGCGTATCGTCATTGCTGATTCACTCGGTGCATAGGGTCTCGGGCCCGTGCTGCCACGGGCTTAAGCTGAAGGCGGGCAGGTCGTCTTCCCATACGCTGCTACGGCTCCCTTCCCCTTGGCGTCGGGCTGCTCAGGACAGGATCTCGGCGATCCTGGCGCAGGCCTCCGCCACGGTTTCCGTATCGTGGACCAGGGCCACGCGGATGAAGGAGTGGCCACGGTTCGCCCCGTCCGCATCCGGACGGGTCAGATAGGCGCCGGGCAGCACCCGGAGGGCCGCCTGACGCCAGAGCTCCCGCGCGGCCCATTCCCCGTCGCCCACGTCGAGCCACAGGAAGAATCCGCCGGGCGGGCGGTAGAAGCCCAGCCTTCCGGCCAGGGCCGCCTCCGCCGCATCTATCTTGGCACGGTAAAGGTTTCGGTTTTCCTCAACATGCGCCTCATCCCGCCACAAAGCCGCCGAGGCGTCCAGCACGGGAAGCGGCACGCCGGCCATGGAATAGCTGCGAAGCCGTTGGAAAGCCTGGATCAAATCGGGGTCGCCGGCGCAGAAGCCGGACCGCAGCCCGGCCGCGTTGGACCGCTTGGACAGGGAGTGGAAGACCAGCAGATTCGCCGTCGGCTCCTCGCCCCCCATGTCGCGCGCCACTTCCAGCCCGCCGGGCGGGGGCGCCTTGTCCCAGATTTCCGCATAGCATTCGTCCACCAGCAGGGTGAAACCGTGCGCGCGGGCCAGGGTCAGGGCCTTCCTCAGATAGGCGCGGTCGGCGATGGCCCCCTGGGGATTGGCCGGTGTGCAGAGATAGAACAGGGCGGTGCGGGCCAGCACCTCCTCGGGGATCGCGTCCAGGTCGGGCAGGAAGCCGGTCTCGGCGGATGCCGGCAGGAACACCGGCTCCGCCCCCGCCATCACCGCCGCCCCTTCATAGGCCGCGTAGAAGGGATTTGGGATCAGCACCGCGGGCCGGCGACCGGCCTTCGTCTCCGGCACCGTGACCTGGGCGATCAGGAACAGCGCCTCGCGCGTGCCGGACAGGGGCAGCACCATCCGCTCAGGATCGACCATGCCGTCGGGCAGGCCGTAGCGCCGGGTCAGCCAGCCTGCGACGGCATTGCGGAAATCCGGCGTGCCGGCGGTGGGCGGGTACTTGCTCCAGAGGGGAGTGTTGGCGGCCAGCCGCTCCGCGATCATGGGCGGGGGCGGGTGCTGCGGCTCTCCCACCGATAGCGCCAGAGGCGGCCGGTTGGCGCTGGGCGTCACATCGGCCAGCAGGGCCGCCAGCCGGGGAAAGGGATAGTCGCTCAAGGCCCCGAGGCGGCCATTCATCGCCGGGGCATGGAGGTCGGCAGTGCCGCGCATGTCAGGAATCCGCCCGCCCGCAGGCATCATAGGGTACGAAACGAAAACGAGTTTACCTGCCAGCGGATGGTGGCACAAGCCTGCCCTAAGGGCAAAAACCCCGCAGAATCCGAAGCTTGTGGATATTCTCTGAGAGAGTCGGTGAAAACTCCGCTAAGCCATTGATGAGAGTCGGAAATCTGCCCTGGATAGTGTGCGGAGGCTGTGGATAAAACCGTGAAAAGACCTGTGGCCGATGGGGCACGGTCAAGCCCGCCGGGCAGGGGGCGGCGTTGCGCCCCCTGCCCCCCGCTCAGTCCCGCTCCTGCCGGCGGGTCGGGTCGCGGAAGAAGAAGAGATTGCGATCCAGCTCCACGCCCTGCTGCGGGTTCTGCAGCGCCACTTCGGTCATCTGACCAGTGGCGTCCAGCACCCGCCATTTGCGCAGGCGCAACGGCTGGTCCTCGAACACCAGGGTGAGCTGGCCCAGGCCGGGGTCCTTGGTCTGGACCAGGGAGACTTCCAGCAGGTTGCCGTCGCGCTGCACATCCGTGACGGTCACGTCGCCGGACAGCCGGATGTCGCCGCGCAGCAGGAAGTCGGCCAGGGTGCTGCCGATGGGGGCGTTCGACTGCTCCCGCATTTCGGCGTCCCAGAAATAGACGAAGCGCCCGTCGGCAACGATGAAGTTCTCCACCGGCGGATCGTACTCGATCCGCATACGGCCGGGCCGGGACAGGTAGAAGGTCCCCTCCGCCGCGGCGCCGTCGCTGGAGACCTGGACGAAATCGGACTTCAGGGTCCGGATGCCGTTCAGATACTCCTCCACCCGCGCGATCTCGGCATCGCTCGCGACGGCGGGGGCGGCCGGGGCCGCCGGCTGCGCCAAAACCGGAAGGGACGGGGCCGACAGGGTCAGGCCGGCGACGACCGCTGCGAACAGAAAGCTGGTTCGATGGGATGTGCGCATGGGGATTCTGCTCTTGCTCATGCCGGAAGCTTCACCCTTCAAAAAGGCGGGATTTGGGCCGGCTGCGGGAGATGTGGCGGCAGGGCGGCCACTGGACCAGCCGCCCCCTGCCCTGGCAAGGGCTTTTCCGGGCCATGCCGCATGGGGAATACCGCCTGTGGAATTGCTTACAGGAGCTTTGCATTTCTGACATAACCTGTCCGAACGTGGTAAGCTCGGCCTGCGCAGGGATAGGGAGAGTGTCCGTGGCCCCGGATGAGGATATCGGCCGGCAGATCGATACGCTGATCGAAAAGCTGCCGCGGGACGCCGCAGGCCAGATCCTGGACTGTATCGAGGAAGAGGGCGGCAACGGTCCGCGCAAGGCCGCCGTGCGCCAAGCCCTGGTGAAGCGGCTGAACGCCCAGCGCTCCCAGCATGCCCGCCGGCTCTTTACCGCCATCTTCGATCCCTTCCTGTGCCGCGACCCGCTGTTCCTCCGGCCGGAGCTGGCGCCCACGGGGGTAATCCATGCCCTGGATCTGGGGGCCGTGTGGGCGTGGCTGGCGGGCGGGCCCATGCGCGCCCTGGCGGGCCAGTGCGATTCGCGGCTGAAGGAGATGGCGGCACACTCGCCCATCGACCGCGCCCTTGCCACTGGCGAGGCGCAGGCGATGCGGGAGCGGTTGCGGGCGGAGGCGGCCGCGGCCCTGACGCCGGTGCTGGACAGCGCCCAGACCGGCCAGTCCCTTCTCACCCGCCTGAATGAATGGCGCGTCGCGGAAGCGCGCAGCGCCGGCCTTCCTGCTCCCCGTCCCCTGGTCCGGGACGATCTGGTGCTGATCCGCGGGCTGCTGGCCGGCGGCGGCGATGTGGCGGCGCTGGTGGAGCGCGCGCTGGACACCCTGGCCCGCCGCCGGGCGGAACCGGTCGAAAGCCTGGTGGAGCAGGCAGCCGCCCTGCCAGCCGTTCCGGTGGGCGCGAAGAGCGGGCAGGCGGACATCGGCCGCATGGTGCCGCTGACCCTGCTGAACCGTCATCTGGCCTATGATGCCCTGCCAGCCTTCCTTTCCGTCGCCCCTGCCTCCTGGCGGGAGATGCTGGCCGCGGCCCTGGCCCGCCATCTGGCCCGCGCCGCCACCGCCTTGGCGGAGGAGCTGTCCGCCATCGCCGCGCCCGGCGGGGTGCGCGGCCCCTTGGTCGCCCTTCCGGCACGCCGTACGACGCTGGACCGGGCGCTTGGGGCGATGGACGGGCTGCTGATCACGGCGGAGGAGTTCGGTCTGCTCTCCAGCGACCGGCACGGGCCGGTGATCCGCGACCATCTGGGCCGGATGATCAAGAAGGTGGAGGCCGATCTCTACCCCGCCTTGATCGAGCGTTGCGTCGCCGCGTGCCGCAGCCTTGCCCGCCCGACGCCGGACCATGAGGCGCTGGACTGGCTGCTGAACTTTGCCGCGCGCTGGCGCCGCGCACTGACCCGTAATCTGCATTGGGGCACCGGCTACACCGATTTCCGCGGCCATGTGCTGGAGGACCTGCGCGACGGCTTCGCCCGCAGCTTCACCCAGCCCGGCTATGAACAGGCCCGCGACCGCCTGATCCATGCCGCCCGCCTGGCCGGATTCGCCCGCCGGCTGGAGGATGATCCGGCCGGCTGGCTGTCCCTGCTGGACAAGGGGCTGATGCAGACCGCGACGGCCCGGCTGCGCGACGATACGGGAGTGACGGAAGGGGAGGCGGCGCTGCTGCGCGCCGTGGCCCTGCTGGTGGATGCGGAGCTGAAGCGCACCCGCTACTGGAAAAGCCCTGAACTCCAGGAATTCGCCGGCCTCGCCGCCCAGCGGCTGATGCTGGCTGCAAGCTGAGGAAGCCCGCATGGACCGGCGCATCGCCCTGCTGACCCTGCTGGTCCGCGACTACGACGAGGCCATCGCCTTCTACACCGGCGCGCTGGGGTTCGAGCTGGCGCAGGACGCCAGCCTTGGCGGGGGCAAGCGCTGGGTGGTGGTCCGGCCACAGGGCGCCGGCACGGGGCTGCTGCTGGCCCAGGCAGCGGATGCGGAGCAGGCCGCCCGCATCGGCGACCAGACCGGCGGCCGGGTCTTCCTGTTCCTGCACACCGACGATTTCGCCCGCGACCACGCCCGCATGAGCGCCGCCGGCGTTCGCTTCCTTGAACCGCCCCGGCATGAGCCCTACGGGACCGTGGCGGTGTTCGAGGATCTGTACGGCAACACATGGGACCTGCTGGAGCCAAAGCCGTAGCGGCGGGCGGGTGCCATTCGGCGCTGTCCGTGCGGGCTCTGGCGGCCGGTTTAGTGTCAGGCAAGGATGGATAGGATGAATGGGATGGCGCGCTGGACCGGCGGAGCCAGTCCTGGATCACCGACCTGCACTGGCAGGTGATGGGGGCTCCGTTATCCTATCCATCCCATTCATCCTTTCCCATATCCCGAAACAAGCCTCCCCACAGGAGGGACGGCGTCCAATGGCGCGGATGAGCGATGAATGTCGGCCACGCTACGCGTGACCGACCTACGGCTCTGCGGTGTACAAGCCCAGGCGGCAGGCGCTACGGACCAATGTCCGGAGTAGGTCGGTCACGCGTAGCGTGGCCGACAGGGCTGTCCGCGCTTCGGCATCGAGGTCCGAGACATCATGAATGATGAAAAAGATGGAAAGGATGAAGATGATGAACCGAGCGCGCCGCAGGCAGTGATGAAGACCGGGCAGGAGCTGAGGCGGAAGCCGAATAGCCCCACACCATCATTTTCATCCTCTTCATCATTTTCATCTTTCTAGATGTCACCGGCCCGGCCATCAGGCGCTGCCCGCGCCGGCTCCGGCAGACAGTTTGGAATCAGCAAGGATGAATGGGATGAATAGGATAAGGGTAAGCATCTCTTCCGCCGGTGCGGGCTGGTGCTGAGGAATTGGCTCCGCCGGTTCGGCGCGCCATCCCATTCATCCTATTCATCCTTTCCAGCACCCCGAACCAAGCCCTGCACAGGAAGAACGGCGTCGAGTGGCCCGGAGGACAGGCGAAGGCTGTGCTCTGTTCCGACACGGTGGTGCGGAAGGGGCGCGGTGTGCTGGATCGGCGCTGCGCTTGATCCGACCTACGGCACCTGCCTAATCGCTGATCCGCATGGCCGGCAGGCCGACGCCGGCGACGGCCTTCTCCCGTAGCACGCCGCGGCGGAAGCGGTGGAGTTCGGCGGGGCGGCCGCCGGTGTTGGATTCCTGGGTGCCGGTGGCCTCCACCAGCCCGCCGCTCAGCACCAGACGGCGGAAATTCTGCTTGTGCAGGCGGACGCCGGACAGCGCCTCCACCGTTCTTTGCAGGCGGAACAGGGTGAACTCGGCGGGCAACAGGTCGAACACCACCGGCCGGTATTTCAGCTTGCCGCGCAGCCGTCCCAGCGCCACGGCCAGGATGCGGCGGTTGTCCAGCGCCATGGGCGTGCCCAGCAGGCGGGCCACCTCCGGCTGGTCGGTCCAGGCCTCCTCCGCCCACTGGTCGTCCAGCTTGCCGGCGGGGGCAGGGCTGCGGTCCAGCAGGCCGTGGCGGGCGCGGATGGCGCGGTCGCGCCGGGCCTCCTCCACCAGCCCCGCCCCGTACAGAAGCTCGTAGCGCTCCAGCACCCGCTCCTCGTCCCACTGCTCATCGGGGGCGAAGGTGACGGAGATTCGGTCCTGGCGCTGGGCCTTCAGCGCCGGATCGCCGGTCAGACCGGCCCAGCGTTCCAGCGCCGGGCGGATCACCTCGCCCACCAGCGCCGGCCTGCCGTCGCGCCAATCCTCCCAAGGGAAATAATCGTACCAGTCGTGCCATTCGGCAGCGCCCGACCCGCTCAGCGGCGCTTCCCTCACCAGGGCGACATAGCCGGTGGAGACGACGCGGGGGCCGCCCTCCAGCTCGCGCGGGTCGCGGTAGCGGTCGCCGAAGGTATAGAGCTGCTCCACATAGCGCAGCGGCAGGCCGGTCTGCTCATGCACCCAACGGCGCAGCCCCTGTTCCAGCGTTCGGTCGCGCTCCGCCGCGAAGGGACCGAAGGGCAGGGCGTCCAGGCTGTCGGCGGGAATGCGGGAGGGTTCGGCCCGCTGTTCCGGGGTAGCCAGGTCGTGGGTCATGCGGCGCACGACCAGCACGCGCGGCACCTCCTCCGTCACCGCGACGATCGCGGCCGTCAGGCCCAGCACCATGGCGCTGGACGGGGGCGGGGCGGCCATTCCGCCGCCCGCCGGTGCCCCTCCCGGAATGCCCGAGTCCGCCGCGCCCAAGCGCACCCTCCCCCTCTGCGAATACCCGGTCTTCGCCGGGCGACAGGAACATGCCGTCCCATCGGCTTTTAAGGCAATGGACTGGCGGACGCAAACCCGCCAACGCACAAGCATTGCGCGGGCATGACAAGGTCAGGCCGCGTTTGCTCCCAGCCTCGATTCCTGCGACAAAACGGGCCAGCATGATGGTCCGGCGTCCAATGATCGGGCCCAGCATTTCGGGAGAGAATCGCCATGGCGCTCAAGCTCGAGCAGCGCAAGGTCGAACTGACGGAACAGGTGGTGGACCGGGTGCGTGACCGGCTGTCCCGCGACAAGGTCCCCATGGGGGAGCGGTTCGTCCGCCAGTTCTACGCCAACGTGCCCCCGGACGACATCCTGCGCTCCAGCGCGGATGAGCTTTATGGCGCCGCCCTGGCGATCTGGCAATTCGGCGCCGTGCGCCAGCCGGGCGAGGCGCTGGTGCGGGTGCTGAACCCGCGGGTCGATTCGGATGGCTGGCACGCCCCCCATACGGTGGTGGAGATCGTCAATGACGACATGCCGTTCCTGGTGGATTCCGTTTCCGCCGAGCTGAACCGCCACGGCCTCACCGTGCATCTGGTGATCCACCCGGTGGTGAAGGTGCGCCGCGATGGGGCCGGCCGGCTGGCGGAGCTTTACAATGGCGATGCTCCGGACGATGCGTTGGCGGAAAGCTACATGCATATCGAGGTCGACCAGCAGACCGGGCCGGAGCAGCTGGAGCGGCTGCGCAGCGACATCGCCGGCGTGCTGCGCGATGTCCGCGCGGCGGTGCGCGACTTCCAGGCCATGCGCGGGCGCATCGCTCAGACCGTTTCAGAGACCAAGTCCAATCCGCTGCCCCTGCCGGCGGAGGAGGTGACGGAGGGTCTGTCCTTCCTGCACTGGCTGGACGAGGATCATTTCATCTTCCTGGGCGTGCGCGAATACCGCTTCGGCCAGGAGAGCGGCGAGGACACGCTGGATATCCAGCGCGGTCAGGGGCTGGGCATCCTGGCTGATGACGAGGTCAGCGTGTTCGACGGGCTGCGCAACTTCTCCAGCCTACCGCCGGAGGTGCGCAGCTTCGTGCGCCAGCCGCGCTTCATGATGGTCACCAAGGCCAACAGGATGTCCACCGTGCACCGGCCGGTGCAGTTGGACGCCGTGATGGTGAAGGTGTTCGACGACCAAGGGGTGGAGATCGGGGAGCGGCTGTTCGTCGGCCTGTTCACCAGCACCGCCTATAACCGCTCCGTCCGCGACGTGCCGTTCCTGCGGAACAAGGTGACCGGGGCGTTGCGCCGCGCCGGCTTCGACCCCAAGGGCCATGACGGCAAGGCGCTGGTCCACATCCTGGAGACCTTCCCCCGGGACGAGCTGTTCCAGATCCCCGAGGAGGAGCTGTTCGAGACCGCCATCGGCGTGCTGCACCTGCAGGAGCGGCAGCGCGTGGCGCTGTTCGTGCGCAAGGACCCGTTCGAGCGCTTCGTCTCCTGCCTGGTCTATGTGCCGCGCGACCGTTACGACACCGATCTGCGCCGCCGCATGCAGGGGATCATCGAGAAGGCCTATGGCGGGGCCACGGCGTCCTGCAACGTCCAGCTTGCCGAAAGCGTGCTGGCCCGCGTGCACCTGATTGTCCAGACCGTGCCGGGGCAGGTGCCCGAGGTGGATGTCGCCGAGCTGGAGCGGCAACTGGTGGAAGCCGCGCGCGGCTGGCAGGACCGGCTGCAACAGGCGCTGGTGGAGCAGTTGGGGGAGGAGCGGGGGCTGAAGCTGGCCCGGCGCTACGGCGCCTGCCTGCCCGCCAGCTACCGCGAGAATTATACCGCCGATCAGGCCATGGTCGATATCGGCCGGATGGAGCGGGTGGTGGAGACCGGGCGGATCGCCCTCAACCTCCATCGCCCGGTGGAAGCGGACCGGCACGAGCTGTATTTCAAGGTCTATCATGACGGCCGCCCGGTCACCCTGTCCCGGGTGCTTCCCATGCTGGAGGATCTGGGCCTGCGCATCATCGCGGAGGGCGGGCCCTACGAGATCGACCTGCCGGACCGGACGGAGACCCTGTTCATCCAGGATTTCCAGATGGAAATGGCGGATGGCAGCCCGGTGGAGCTGGACCGGATCAAGCCCGCCTTCGAGGACGCCTTCATGCGGGTCTGGACCGGCGAGGCCCAGACCGACGGCTTCAACCGGCTGGTGCTGACGGCCGGCTTCACCTGGCGGGAGGTGTCGGTTGTCCGCGCCTATGCCAAGTATCTGAAGCAGGCCCGGTTCGACTTCAGCCAGGAATATATCGAGGACACGCTGGCCGCCCATCCCGGCGTCGCCCGGCTGCTGCTGAACCTGTTCCTGACCAGCCACGATCCCGCCTTGCGCGCCCAATTGGGCGGGGGGGAGGTGGACAGCCGGCGCATGGGGCTGATCATCGAGATCGAGCATGCGCTGGACAAGGTCACCAACAGCGACGAGGACCGCATCCTCCGCCGCATGCTGAACCTGATCCGGGCCACGCTGCGCACCAACTATTTCCAGAAGGATGCGGAGGAGCGGCCGAAGCCCTATCTCTCCTTCAAGCTGGACAGCCGCTCCATCGACGAGCTGCCGCTGCCCCGGCCCTTCGTGGAGATCTGGGTCTACAGCCCGCGGGTGGAGGCCGTGCATCTGCGCGGCGGCAAGGTGGCGCGCGGCGGCATCCGCTGGTCCGACCGCAAGGAGGATTTCCGCACAGAGATCCTGGGCCTGATCAAGGCGCAGATGGTCAAGAACGCGGTGATCGTGCCGGTCGGCTCCAAGGGCGGCTTCGTGGTCAAGAACCCGCCGCCCGCCAGTGCGGGCCGCGACGCGCTGATGGCGGAAGTCATCGAGTGCTATAAGACCCTGATGCGCGGGATGCTGGACATCACCGACAATCTGAAGGCGGGGGAGGTGATCCCGCCCAAGGATGTGGTCCGGCTGGACGGCGACGATCCCTATCTGGTGGTGGCCGCCGACAAGGGCACGGCCACCTTCAGCGACATCGCCAACGGCGTGTCGCGCGACTACGGCTTCTGGCTGGACGACGCCTTCGCCAGCGGCGGGTCCGCCGGCTACGACCACAAGAAGATGGGCATCACCGCCCGCGGCGCGTGGGAAGCGGTGAAGCGCCACTTCCGCGAGATGGGGCACGACACCCAGACCGAAGCTTTCACCGTGGTCGGCGTCGGCGACATGTCGGGCGACGTGTTCGGCAACGGCATGCTTCTGTCGAAGCATATCCGCCTGCTGGCCGCCTTCGACCACCGCCACATCTTCCTGGACCCCAACCCCGATCCGGAGACGAGCTGGGCGGAGCGCCAGCGCCTGTTCGACCTGCCGCGGTCGAGCTGGGCGGATTACGACGCCTCCCTGATTTCCCCCGGCGGCGGGGTGTTCGACCGCAAGGCCAAGTCGATCCAGATTTCCCCCCAGATCAAGGCGCTGCTCGGCCTCGCCTCCGACCGGCCGACGCCCACCGACCTGATGCGCGCCATCCTGCGCGCACCGGCCGACCTGCTCTGGCTGGGCGGCATCGGCACCTATGTGAAGTCGTCGGACGAGGTGAATGCCGAAGTCGGCGACAAGGCCAACGATGCCATCCGCGTCGATGCCGACGAGCTGCGGGTCAAGGTGGTGGGCGAAGGGGCGAATCTCGGTTTCACCCAGCGCGGCCGTATCGAGGCGGCGATGGGCGGGGTGCGGCTCAACACCGACGCCATCGACAATTCCGCCGGCGTCGACACCTCCGACCACGAGGTGAACATCAAGATCCTGCTGCGCGACGTCATGGACCAGGGCGGGATGAGCCTGGCCCAGCGCGACACGCTGCTGTCGGAGATGACGGACGAGGTCGCGCGCCTCGTCCTGGCGCATAATTACAAGCAGACCCAGGCGCTGACCGTGGCGCAGGCGACGGCCACCGAAAGCCTGGAGGATCAGGCCCGCTTCATGCGCAGCATGGAAAAGGCCGGCAAGCTGTCCCGCGCCATCGAGTTCCTGCCCGATGACGAGGAGGTGGCCGCCCGCGCCCAGCAGGGCCGCGGCCTGACCCGGCCGGAGCTGGCGGTGCTGCTGGCCTATGCCAAGATCGACCTGTTCGAGAAGACCCTGGCGGGCGAGCTGCCGGACGATCCCAAGCTGGCCGACGATCTGCGCCGCTACTTCCCCGTTCCCCTGCAGGAGCGCTTCCCCGACGCCATCAGCCGCCACCAGCTCCGCCGCGAGATCATCTGCACCGTGGCCACCAACGCCATGGTCAACCGCGTCGGCCCCACCTTCGTGTGGGAGATGGTGGAGCAGACCGGCCGGTCGGAGGGCGATGTCGCCCGCGCCTACATCGTGGTGCGGGAGGCATTCGGGCTGCTCCGCACCTGGGACGGGATCGAGGCGCTGGACAATGTGGTGCCGGCCGCCGTGCAGACCGGCATGGTCCTGGCCACCAACCGGCTGATGCGCCGGGCCATCCCCTGGCTGCTGGTCAATGGCAGGCACCCGCTGGACATCCAGGCGGAGGTGGACCGGCTGCTGCCCACGGTGGAGGCGCTCGCGGCCTCCCTGGACGGCATCCTGTCGGAAGCGGCGCGCGAGGCGCTGAAGGCGCAGGCGGCGGAGCTGGTCGCGGCCGGCGTCCCGGAGGAGCTGGCGCGCCGGATCGCGGCATTGCCGGTGCTGGCGGCGGCCACCGACGTGGCCGACATCGCCCGCGCCACCGGCCGGTCGGCGCAGGAGGTGGCGGCCCTCTACTTCGCGCAGGGCGAACGGTTCGGCTTCGACTGGCTGCGCCAAAGGGCGGCCAATGTGAAGGCGGAGAACCACTGGCAGCGCCAAGCCGCCAGCGCCATCGCGGATGAGCTCTGGATGCTCCAGGCCAGGCTCGCCACCCGCACCCTGACGGAGGGGCCGAAGGCATCCGGGCCGGAAGCCGTAGCGGAACTGACCGCCGCCTTCGTCGCCGGCTGCCCCGGCCCGGTGGAGCGCGTCCAGACCCTGCTGGGCGAACTCCACGCCGTCACCTCCGTGGACATCGCCATGCTGGCCGTGGCCACCCGCCAGCTCCGCGCACTTGTGGCGGCATAAAGAAAACGTAGGTCGGTCACGCGTAGCGTGGCCGACTTCCTTCGGGTCTATTCGATGTAGAGCGGCGCTGTAATGTCGGCCGGGCTTTGCCCGACCGACCTACGTGTACTGGCGCTCCAGGCGGCTGAAAATGCTGTAGGTCGGTCACGCGCAGCGTGGCCGACTTCCCTCGTCCCTATCTGGTGAAAATCCGTTTTGTAGAGTCGGCTACGTTTTCGGCAGCACGCACCCCGCCAGCCCCTCCCGGCGGACGATGGCGGCGCGGCGTTCCAGGATGCCGGTCCGGTTGCGGACATAGGGGCCGGGCTTGGATGCGCTCCATTTCAGCGGGCTGGGCAGCACGGCGGCCAGGGCCGCAGCCTCCCGACGCGTGAGATCGGCGGCGGCCTTGCCGAAATGGCTACGGGCCGCGGCTTCGGCGCCATAGATGCCGTCGCCCCACTCCACGATGTTCAGATAGACCTCCATCACCCTGGCCTTGGGCCAGAGCAGCTCCACCCAGATGGTGAACCACGCCTCCAGCCCCTTGCGCAGCCAGGTGCGGGATGGCCAGAGGAAGGCATTCTTGGCCGTCTGCATGGAGATGGTGCTGCCGCCGCGCATGCGCCCGCCCTCCTGGTTTTCCGCCCAGGCCGCGCGCACGGCGTCCCAGTCGATGCCGGCATGCTGGCAGAAGCGGCTGTCCTCCGCCCCGATGACGGCGTGGACGAGGTTGGGGGAGATGCGATCCAGCGGCACCCACTCCTTGCGCATCGGGGCCGCCCCTTCCAGTGCGCGGATCGGCATCAGCAGCGTCCAGCCCACCGGCACCATCCGGTAGGCCGCCACCCACAGGATGCTGAGCAGCACCAGCCCTATCAGCAGCAGGGCGGTCCAGCGGAAGAGCCGTCGCAGCATGGGTGTCCGGTCCGTTTCGAATTTGCATCGCGCGAAGGGGTGGGCTCCATTCTAACGCGCCCGATCGTCCGCGGGTGCCGATCAGTGGAGGTTTTGGATGTACAAGCTCTTCTACAATCCCGGAATGGCCAGCCTCGCCCCCCATATCGCGCTGGAGGAGATCGGCGCGGATTATGAGCTGGTGCGGGTGGACACCGCTGCGGGAGAGCACAGGACGGCCGCATATCTTGCCCTGAACCCGACGGGCCGCATCCCGACCCTGCTGGAAGGCGGGCAGCCGGTCTTCGAGACGGCGGCGATCCTGCTGTATCTGGCCGACCGCCATCCGGAAGCCGGGCTGATCCCGGCGGTCGGCACCATGGAACGGGGGCTGGCCTGCCAGTGGCTGGTCCATCTGGCCAACACGGTCCATCCCGCCTTCGTCTGCTTCTATTATCCCGAGCGCCACGTCGCCGATCCCGCCAACGTGGCCGATGTGAAGGCGACGGCGGAGCAGCGGCTGAACCTCATGTTCGACCTGCTGGACGCGGAGCTGGAAAAACGGAACTGGTTGGGCGGGGATGCCTACGGCGTTGCCGACATCTTCCTGTTCATGATGGTCCGCTGGGGCCGCAACTTCCAGCACCGCCCGCCGCGGCTGCTGCCCAATCTCGGCGCCCATGCCGCCCGGATGATGTCCCGCCCGGCGGTCCGGCGCGCCTTCGAGCGGGAGGGGCTGGCGGAGCCGTATTTCTGAGCATGAAAAAAGGGCCGTCCCTTGCGGGACGGCCCGAACGTCATGGAACGGAAACGGTCGATCAGTTGCCGCCGCTGGCGGTGCTCAGGTCACGGACCGGAGCCGCATTGTCGTCCTCGGCATCGGGGACGAGCTGCGCCTCGGACGGGTCGGAACCCTCGCCCGGGGTCACCTGGGTAGCGCCCTCGCCCATGCCTTCGGACGCGGCGCCGGTGCTTCCCATGCTGCTGCTGCCGGAGGCGGAGCCGCCCATGCCGACCTCGGACTCCAGATCGACGCCGAGGGCGGAGACGGTCTGCTCATCCAGCTCACCGGTCGCGTCGATGTTCTCGGCTTCCTGGAAGGAGCGCAGGGCCTCCTTGGTGTTCGGGCCCCAGATGCCGTCGGCATCCAGATCCTGGCCCTGCTCGCTCAGCGCCTGCTGAACCTGACGGATCTGCTGGCTGTCGAGCTGCTGGCCATTATAGGTCGGCGGCTCCATGCTGGCCTGAGCCGAACCAGAGCTGCTGCCCGAACCCGAGGCGGCCATGCCGGTGGAACCAGTGGACCCGCTGGAACCGGTGGCGTCGCTCATGCCCGCGCCGGCGGTCGAGCCGGTGCCGACATTCGTGTCCGTGCCGCCGGTCGAGGCTTGGTCGCCCATGCCGCCCGCCGGGCCGCCCGGCGCGCCGGCCGTGTCCGCACCGCTGACGCTGCTGGAGCCGCCCATGCCGCCGGTGGCGCTGGAGGGGGCGTCAACCTCGGGGTCGGCGTGCGACCCGCCCATGGACCCTCCGGCCGTGGCGCCGGTGGTGCCGGCCGTGCCGGTGGTGCCCATGGAACCGGAATCCGTGGAGGTGCCGCCCTGCTGCGCCATTGCGCCGCCAGCGAAAAGAGCCGCAGCGGCGATCGTGGTGACCAGAAGCTTGGACTTCATGGTGATTCCTTCCTCAGTTGTGCGGCTGACGCCGATGCGCGGCCGCTTCAATCGCTTCGTGCATGCCCAACAGGATTTCCCGTATTTCCTCACGTACCACCTTGGTGTGGGGTGGTGACCTTTTGTGGCATGCGGGTCGGGCTCTGCTGCTTCTGGATGACTGGCAACCGGCGGCGGGGCCGGGCAGCGACAAGTGCGGGCGTTCCCGCTTTGTTGGTGTACGGTAAAGGCCGGCCCCCTATACTCCCGCGCCATGACGCTGACGCCAGACCTCCACCGCCCGGCTCCCGCCCATTCCGGGCGCCGCCTGCTGCTGCCGCCCGCACCGGCGCTGGTGGTGGGGGCGCGCCATGCCACTCTGGTGACCCCCGACGGGGAGGTGGAGGTGCTGGAGCCGGAGGCGGCGGCCCGGCGGCTGCGCGACGATCCCCCCATCCTGTGCCATGCGCGCGCCGTGGCCCGGCGGTTGCGCACCGATCCTTTCCGCGCCTACGACGTGCTGGAGCTGTTCGCCTTCGTCCGGCCCGCCCGCTTCTGCCTGCCGACCCCGAAGGGGCTGGCGGAGGCGCTGGGCCTGGACATGCCGCAGGATGCGGAAGGGGAGGCGGTGGCGGTGGTGGACGCCGCCCGCGCCCTGCTGACGGAGCTGATGGACCCGCACCGCAAGGACCGGTCGGATGCCGCCGGCATCGCCTTCGCCATGGGCCGGGCCGGCTGGGGCTGGGGGCCGGCGGTGCTCGCCGCACTCGGCCGGCCGGATGGCGGCGGGGACCCGCGCCGCTCCCTGATGGTGTGGGGCCAGCTCAAGGAATGGCAGGCCGACGCGCCGGAGCCGCCGCCGGGCCAGTTCCTGGTGGAACCCGCCGAGGCCCGCCGCCGGCTGGCGGAGCTGGTCGCCACCGGCATCCATGCCGAACCGCGGCCGCAGCAGTCGGACTATGCCAGCGCCTGCTCCACCGCCTTCACCCCGCGGGAGATGGCGGGCACGCCGAACCTGGTGCTGGCGGAGGCCGGAACGGGCGTCGGCAAGACGCTGGGCTACCTGTCGCCGGCCACCCTGTGGGCGGAGAAGAACAAGGGGCCGGTCTGGATCTCCACCTATACCCGCCAGCTCCAGCACCAGATCGACAAGGAGCTGGACCGGCTGCACCCCGATCCGGAGAAGAAGGCCCGCCGCGTCGTCATCCGCAAGGGGCGGGAGAATTATCTCTGCCTGCTGAACCTGGAGGAGGCGGTCGGGGTGGCCCAGACCCAGCCGGCCTACATGACCGCCGTGGGGCTGATGGCGCGCTGGGCCGCCTGCACCCGCGACGGCGACATGCAGGGCGGCGACTTCCCCGGCTGGCTGGTGGACATACTGGGCAAGGGCCGCACCCTAGCCCTAGCCGACCGGCGGGGGGAATGCGTGTTCAGCGCCTGCCCGCACTATCAGAAATGCTTCATCGAGAAGTCGGTGCGCCGCGCCCGCAAGGCGGATGTGGTGGTGGCGAACCATGCGCTGGTGATGATCCAGGCCGCGCTGGGCGGCGGGGACGACGCCTATGTGCCGACCCGCTTCGTCTTCGACGAGGGGCACCATGTGTTCGACGCCGCCGACAACGCCTTCGCCGGCCATCTGACCGCCTTCGAGACGCATGAGCTGCGCCGCTGGCTGATCGGGGCGGAGGTGTCGGGGCGCAGCCGCGCCCGCGGCCTGAAGCGCCGGGTGGAGGATCTGGTGGGCGGCGACGCCCCCGCCATGGAGCTGCTGGAGGAGATCGTGCAGGCCGCCCGCGCCCTGCCCGGCGATGCTTGGTCCCAGCGCATCAATGGCGGCATCACGCAAGGCCCGGCGGAAGCGTTCCTGGCCATGGTTCGTACCCAGACCTATGCCCGCGCCCACGGCCCCGACAACCCCTACAGCCTGGAGACGGAGACGCGCCCGCCCATCGAGGGGCTGCTGGAGACCGCGGCGGAGCTGGACGCCGCCCTGGCGAAACTGCTGCGCCCGCTGGAGAAGCTGGCGATCCGGCTGGAGGAGATGCTGGACGAGGAGTCGGAGGAGCTGGAAAGCGAGACCCGCCGCCGCATCGACAGCGTCGCCCGCTCCCTGAAGCGTCGGGCGCAGAACGAGGTGGCGGCTTGGCGGCAGATGCTGGCCGCCCTGCGGGAGGACACGCCGCCCCAATATGTGGACTGGTTCGGGATCGAGCGGTCCGACGGCCGCGACATGGATGTCGGCATGTACCGCCACTGGGTGGACCCCACGGTGCCCTTCGCCGCCAGCGTCGGCGGGCAGGCCCATGGCATGGTGGTGACCTCCGCCACGCTGACCGACGGCACCGGCGATCCGGAGCTGGACTGGCAGGCGGCGGCGATCCGCACCGGGGCCGTCCACATGGCGAAGCCGCCGTTGCGCGCCGCCGTGCCCAGCCCCTTCGACCATGCCGCCCAGACGCGGGTGCTGGTGGTCACTGATGTGCGCAAGGACGATCTGAAGCAGGTCGCCGCCGCCTACCGGGAGCTGTTCCTGGCCTCCCATGGCGGGGCCATCGGGCTGTTCACCGCCATCCAGCGCCTGCGCGCCGTGCATGAGCGGATCGGCCTGCCGCTGGAGCAGGCCGGGCTGCCGCTGCTGGCCCAGCATCTGGACGGGATGGACGTCTCCACCCTGGTGGACATCTTCCGGGGGGAGGAGAATGCCTGCCTGCTGGGCACGGATGCCGTGCGCGACGGGGTGGACGTGCCGGGGCGCAGCCTGCGGCTGATCGTGTTCGACCGCGTGCCCTGGCCCCGCCCCGACATCCTGCACCGCGCCCGGCGGGAGCATTTCGACAAGGTCGCCGGGGCCAAGCGCTATGACGACATGATCACGCGGCTCCGGCTGCGCCAGGCCTTCGGCCGGCTGGTGCGGCGGGCGGACGATGTCGGCGTTTTCGTGTTGCTGGACCCGATGATGCCCTCACGCCTGAAGGGCGCGTTCCCGGAGGGGGTGGAGATGCAGCGGGTCGGCCTGAAGAATGCGGTGGCGATCACGCGCGAATTCCTGGCGGAAGGCTAGGGCCGCGTGCTGGACTGGTTCACCGGCGGGATGGAGCCCGGCCTCTGGGCCTATTGGTCGCTGTTCCTGGTCAGCTTCCTGGCCGCCACCATCCTCCCGGCCCAATCGGAATTCCTGCTGGTGGGGCTGCTGGCCGGCGGGCACCACGATCCGGTGCTGCTGACGATCGTGGCGTCGGCGGGCAACACCCTGGGAAGCTGCGTCAACTGGGCAGCCGGGCGCTGGCTGCGCCATTTCAGCGGCCGCCGCTGGTTCCCCGTGCCGGAAAAGGCGCTTCTGAAGGCGGAGGCGGTGTTCGTCCGGTGGGGCCTGCCATCCCTGCTGCTGGCCTGGACGCCCTTCCTGGGCGACCCGCTCACCGTGGTGGCGGGGAGCCTGCGGGTGAATTTCTGGCTCTTCACCCTGCTGGTCGGGATCGGAAAGGCGGCGCGCTACGTGGTGCTGACCCTGGCGACGCTGGGGTGGCTGGGGTAGGGGGCGGCGGGGCGGGGTGTCGCAATCCGCTGTGCTTCTTGCGACCTACGGGATTTATGCCGGTGTCGGAACCGGGTTGTCGCAATCCGCTCCGCTCCTTGCGACCTACGGAACTCTGTCAAAATCCCTGCAACCGCCATCCCCTGCGGGGGCGCTCGCCGAACTGTTTTGCCCCGACCCGCCTCACATCTTCTGCTTGGCGATCGTCCCCAGCCGCAGCCGCAGGGCGTTCAGCTTGATGAAGCCTTCGGCATCTTTCTGGTTGTAGACGCTGTCCGCCTCGAAGGTGACGTAGTCCAGGCGGTAGAGGCTGTTCGGGCTCTGGCGGCCCACCACGCGGGCGCTGCCCTTGAACAGCTTCAGCCGCACGGTGCCGTTGACGGTAGCCTGGGTGCTGTCGATCAGGGCCTGCAGCGCCTCGCGCTCCGGGCTGAACCAGAAGCCGTTGTAGATCAGCTTGGCATAGCGCGGCATCAGCTCGTCCTTGAGGTGCATGGCCTCGCGGTCCAGGGTGATGCTCTCCATGCCGCGGCGGGCGATGCTGATCAGCGTGCCGCCCGGCGTCTCGTAGACACCGCGGCTCTTCATGCCGACGAAGCGGTTCTCCACCAGGTCCAGGCGGCCGATGCCGTGCTTGCCGGCCAGCTCGTTCAGCCGGGTCAGCAGGGATGCGGGGGACAGCGCCTCCCCGTTCACGGCGACCGGGTCGCCCTTCAGGAACTCGATCTCCACATATTCCGGCTGATCCGGCGCCTTTTCCGGGGCGACGGTGCGGGTGAACATGTCCTCGTCCGGCTCCACCCAGGGGTCCTCCAGCGCCTTCCCCTCGTAGGAGATGTGCAGCAGGTTGGCGTCGGTGGAGTAGGGGGCCTCGCCCCGCTTGTCCTTGGCGATGGGGATCTGGTGCTTCTCGGCGAAGTCCAGCAGGGCGGTGCGGCTGTTCAGCTCCCACTCGCGCCAGGGGGCGATCACGGTGACGTCCGGCTTCAGGGCGTAATAGCCCAGCTCGAACCGGACCTGGTCGTTGCCCTTGCCGGTGGCGCCATGGGCGACCGCATCGGCGCCCACCTGGTTGGCGATCTCGATCTGGCGCTTGGCGATCAGCGGCCGGGCGATGGAGGTGCCCAGCAGATAGGTGCCCTCATAGAGCGTGTTGGCGCGCATCATCGGGAAGACGAAGTCGCGCACGAACTCCTCGCGCAGATCGTCGATGAAGATGTTCTCCGGCTTCACGCCGAACATCTCCGCCTTCTTCCGCGCCGGCTCCAGCTCCTCCCCCTGGCCCAGATCGGCGGTGAAGGTCACCACCTCGCATCGGTAGGTCTCCTGCAGCCATTTCAGGATGACGCTGGTGTCGAGGCCGCCGGAATAGGCCAGGACGACTTTCTTCACACCGCTGCTGGGGCTGCTCATGGGACGATCCGTTGCGTGTAAGCGGGTTGCAGGGAAAGATTTGACGGGGCCGGACGTTAGCGGCGGCTTCCCCGCCTGTCCAGATGCGGGGCCGGCGGGAACGGGCCGGCGCGCGTTTGGGAGCCATGCGCGACCTGCGCTGCTCTGTCCGGTTGAGGGGGGGATGGCCGGCCATTAGGCTCGCCGCCGAACCGTTCGCTTCGTTTCAGGGAAACCAGCATGTCCGGTCCCCGTTCCGGTCCGCGCCTGTCCACTGGCGCCCTGTTCATCATCGTGGTCCTGGTCGCGCTGCTGGGCGTGTCCATCTGGATGGCGGTGGATGTCTGGACCTCCACCGACCGGGCCGCTGCGCAGGCGGACGGGCAGGGGGAGGTCAGCGGGCATGGGATCATCGCCCTGATCCTGGGGGGAATCGGCTCGGTGATCGTGGGCGGCGGCCTGATGGCGCTGGTCTTCTTCTCCAACCGCTCCGGCCATGACCAGACCGTGCATGACGAGTACAAGTCGCGGGTGCATCCGGATGATGACCCGCTGCGGTAAGGGGGCGGTTGGCCGTAACTCGGCGCGGGCGTAGCGGGAGCCGGCATCTGCGACGGCCCGTCACGATGCCGGACCTTCTTACCCGATCCGGCGGTCCAGCAGTGCGCGCGTCGCCGCCAGCACCTCGCTCACCGGCACATCCTCGATCCCGCGCGCGGGTCCGTCCGTGGTGCCGCCCACGTAGGCGGCATGCGGGCCGAAGGGGGCGTACTGGCGGGGGTCGGTGGGGCCGAACACGGCCAGCGTCGGCACGCCCAGCGCCGCCGCCACATGGCTGAGCCCGCTGTCATTGCCGAGATAAAGCGCCGCCCGGCCGATGCAGGCCGCCTGCACCAGCAGCTCCTCCCGCCCGGCGAGTTCGACGGCATCGGGGAAGGCGGCGCGCAGCACCGCGGTGAACCCCTCCTCCCCCGGCCCGCCGGCGATCAGCACCCTGGCCCCCGGCAGAGGGCCGTCGGGCGCCGACAGGCTCCGCACCACCTCCACGAACCGCTCCGTCGGCCAGACCTTCTCCGGCCGGCCGGCATTGGCGGCCACGGCGATCACGGGCCGCCCCTCCGGCACCAGCCGTCCGGCTGCCGCGCGCTCGGCCTCCGACAGCCAGATGGCGGGCCATGGCGGGGCTTCCAGCCCCAGCAGCCGGGCCAGTTCCCGCACCCGCAGCTCCGGAACCGCTCCCTTGCGGAAGCGGAGCGTGCGGCGGCTGGGGGCGAGATAGCCGACGGCGCTGTCGCGCAGATCGACCACCAGATCCCAGCGCCGCGTCACCGTCTGCGCCAGCAGTTCCAGCCAGTGCCGGTTCCAGGACCGCTTGCGGTAGACGATCATGCGCTCGACATTGGGCACATGGCGCAGCACCTGCTCCGCCAGCGTGCCGGCGATGATGGTCAGCCGGGCATCCGGCCAGGTCTCCACGATGTGGCGTAGCGCCACGGTGGACATGACGGCGTCGCCGATCCGGGTCCAGCCGACGAAAAGGATGCGCTTGGGCGAAGGCAAGGCGGGGTCCGCTAATACTGGTGCAGGGGCCAGGCGTAATCGCCCGACAGGGGAAGACCGAACGCCACCTCCAGCAGGTAGCGGGCGACGATGGTGCCGTCGAACATCCAGTGCGCCTTGGCCCAGCCGGCTTCCGCCACCGCGCGGCGGGCGGGCTCATCCGCATGGAAGGTCCGCAGCTTGGTCTCCAGCTCCTCCACGCTGCCGTAGAAGGCGGCCTCACGCTCCGTGAAGATGTCCGCGAAGCCGGCGCGCCGGTCGATGAAGGTCAGCACCCCGTTGCCCATGAGATGGGCCATCCGGTCGGAGGAATAGAGATGGTGGTCGCTGCGCCGCGACAGGGACAGCCCCATCCGGCTTTCCGCCAGGGCGGCATGGTAGGCGGCGCCGGACAGCATCGGCTCCCCCGGCAGGCCGGGAAAGCGGCAGCGCAGCTCCGGCAGGCGCTTGCGGAGGTCCTGGCAGAACTGCCGGACATCCCGCGTCTCCCCGCCCACCTGCCGGGTGAAACCGGCCGTGCCCACCGTATAGATCAGGTCGGCGGCATGGCTTTCGGCGGCGAAGCTCCGCCCCTGCTCCATGCTGCGGTCCTGGGGATTGGGCATGAAGGCCACGGCCCGCCCCGGCCGGGCCAGCGCCTGCAGCTCCGGCCCGGCGGAGGTGACGAAGGTGGCGTCCGCCAGCTCCAGCTTGGCCTTCAGCGCCTCCACATTGGGCGCGTCGAACAGCGGGTCGTGGTTCCATTGCAGCACCCGCACGGCCGGATGCAGCCGGCGCATCTCCTTCAGCGTGGCCGGGGCGACCATGCATTTCTGGCCAAGCGCCACCAGGTCGGGGCGCATATTGTCCACGGTGTCCAGGAAGCGGCGGTTCATCCTGCGCACGCCCAGCGCCTTGGCCCCGAACGGGGTCGCCGCCCTAGCGACATCCCGGTCGGAGAAGTCATAGACGGCGTGCCCCAGCCGGGTCCACCCGGCGGAGAGCTTGTGCGCCGTCAGAAAATAGTCGCGCCCGTCCTTCTTCAGATTGAAGTTGGCGGCGTGGAGAATGCGCATCGGTGCAAGAGCCCCTGTCTCGGCCTGCCTGCTTTACGGGATGCCGGCCCCCCATGTCCAGGGCAGCCCATTGACCCGTCGCCCCCGATGGCGGATACCACCCGCCGCAACCTTGCGGAGGTCCGGCCCCGATGACGGCGTATCTGAACTGGCTGGCCCGGGCCGGCGATCTCTGGCCGGCGCGGACTCCGCTGCCCGCCCCTGCCGCCTCCACCGGGCCGGGCATGGTGATCGGCTGTGCTGTCGGCTATGGCGTCGCGGATGTCACCCCGTTCGTGAAGTCGCTGCGCGCGGTGACGTCCGCGCCCGCCGCCCTGATCATCCGGCCCGATCCGGTCATGGAAGCATTCCTGGCGGAGCATGATGTCGCCGCCGTCCCGGCGGACGCGCCCGACGAGTTCGCCGGCGCCTATGCGCCGCATATCGTGGTGTCCCGCTTCCTGTACAGCATCCGCGCCCTGGAGCTTTATCCCCAGGCCGCCCGCGCGCTGGTGACGGATGTGCGCGACGTGGTGTTCCAGTCCGACCCCTTCGCCGGAGCCACCGCGCCAATCTGCTATTATCTGGAGGACGAGCCCAACACGCTCCGCACCAATGGCGGCGGCATCAATCTGCGTTGGATGAGCCGCGTGGTCGGGCGGAAGCTGGCCGACCAGTTGGGCGACCGGGGATGCGTCTGCGTCGGCACGGTGCTGGGCGACCGGGAGCAGATCCTGGAGTTCTGCCGGCTGTCGCTGCTGCTGGCGGCCATCCCGCGGGCGGAGGTGGTGCGCACCTTCGGCTTCGGCGTGGACCAGGCCACCTGCAACATGCTGGCCCATGGCCGCCTGATCGCCGGAACCGCCATCTGCCCCAATTACGGGCTGGTCGCCACGGTGGGCCGCGCCCGGCCGGAGGAACTGGTCCTCGACGCCGAAGGGCTGGTCCACAATCCCGACGGCAGCGTCAGCGCCGTGCTGCACCAGTACGACCGCCACCCCCATCTGCTGGAGGAGGTGGTGCGGCGCTGGGGCACGGAACCGGTCGTCGGCCTGTACAAGAAGAAGAAAAAGAAGAGCGCCGGGCAGCGGTTCCTGACCTCGCTCCGCAAGCGCGCGCCGGAACTGCGCTGGTAGTCACCGGCGCTGTCGGCGCGTTGCCGGATATCCTTGAGATGGATGAGAAGATGAGCGGCCCCGTTTCCCGTATCGACACTTTCCGCCAGGGCGAGGCCGCCCTGACGCCGGACATGGAAACCTACAAGGGGCTGGTGGTGCATGCGCTGACCGGCCTGCACGCCCATGCGGCGGGGCTTGCGGCGCGCGGCTTCCCGCCGGGAGGCCGGGTCCTGGACATGGCCGCCGGTTCCGGCGCCTTTGCCCTGCGCCTGACGGAGGCCGGGTTCGCCGTCACCGCCAGCGACCTTGCCACGGGCTCCTTCCGGCTGGCCGACCGCATCCCCTTCCTGACCGCCGACCTGAACGTGGACGGGCCGGAGCATTTCCCCGGCCCCTTCGATGCCGTCACGGCGCTGGAGATCATCGAGCATCTTGAGAATCCGTGGGACTTCACGCGCAAGCTGCATGCGCTGCTGAAGCCGGGCGGCCGGCTGCTGCTGACCACCCCGAATGTCGAGGCTCCCATCATGGTGGAGCGCTGGCTGCGCCGCGGGCAGCATCCCTTCTTCGATGAGGAGCATTTCCGCAAATACGGTCACATAACCCCCGTCACCCAGTACATGCTGACCCGCATGCTGGAGGAGGCAGGGTTCCGCGACATCCGCCTGTCCGGCTACGGGACGGAGCCGCCGGCCCGCCTGTCGGGCAAGAAGCTCCGCCAATGGCTGCTGAATCGCTGGACGTCCCGCGGGCCGCTGGTCCGCGAGCTGGTGCTGATCGCCGAGGCCACGGCCTGACGCCGTTGCGCCATCGGGCAACCCAGCCGCGCCTTTGCCGGCCTTGACAATGGGTGGACCCGCTACCCAATGTCCCGGTTCCTGAAACCATCCTTGCATTGGGAACCGCCATGTCCGTGGCCGAGATCAACGCTGCCGACCAGATCGCCATTACGCTGCCCGACGGCAGCGTGCGCACCTATGCGCGCGGCGTGACCGGCACCGAGATCGCCGGCTCCATCGCCAAGTCGCTGGCGAAGGCCGCACTTGCCGTGAAGCTGGACGGCCAGGTGAAGGACCTCGCCCTGCCGGTGGAGCAGGATGCGGCGCTGGAGATCGTCACGGCCAAGTCCGACGAGGCGCTGGAGCTGATCCGTCACGACAGCGCCCATATCATGGCCGAGGCGGTGCAGGAGCTGTATCCCGGCACGCAGGTGACGATCGGCCCGGCCATTGCCAACGGTTTCTACTACGACTTCTACCGCGAGACGCCGTTCACGCCCGAGGATCTGGTGAGGATCGAGGCGCGGATGCACGAGATCGTGGATGAGAACCGGCCCTTCACGCGCGAGGTCTGGGACCGGAACGAGGCCATCGAGCACTTCAAGTCCATCGGCGAGAAGTTCAAGGCGGAGATCATCTCCGACCTGCCGGAGGACCAGACCATCACGATCTACCGCCAGGGCGAGTGGTACGATCTCTGCCGCGGCCCCCACCTGCCCAGCACGGGCCGGGTCGGCCACGCCTTCAAGCTGATGAAGGTGGCCGGCGCCTATTGGCGCGGCGACGCGAAGAACCCGCAGCTCCAGCGCATCTACGGCACGGCCTGGCGCACGGAGCAGGAGCTGGCCGCCTATCTCCACATGATCGAGGAGGCGGAGAAGCGCGACCACCGCAAGCTGGGCAAGGAGATGGACCTGTTCCATGTCCAGGAGGAGGCGGCGGGCAGCGTGTTCTGGCATCCCAAGGGCTGGACGCTCTACCGGACGCTGGAGCGCTACATGCGCGCCAAGCTGGAGGAGGCCGGCTATGTGGAGGTGCGTACGCCGCAGCTCTTCGACAGCAGCCTGTTCAAGGCCTCCGGCCACTGGGACATGTATGGCGACAACATGTTCAAGATCCGCGAGAGCGTGGACGAGCAGGGGCGGGAGAAGCTGCTGGGCGTGAAGCCCATGAACTGCCCGGCCCATGTGCAGATCTTCCGCCAGGGGCTGAAGAGCTACCGCGACCTGCCGCTGCGCATGGCCGAGTTCGGCAACTGCCACCGCAACGAGCCTTCCGGCGCGCTGCACGGCATCCTGCGCGTGCGCAACTTCACCCAGGACGACGCCCACATCTTCTGCACCGAGGATCAGGTGCCGACCGAGGCGGCGGAGTATTTCAAGCTCCAGCTCGGCGTCTACAAGGATCTCGGCTTCGAGAACATCGCGGTGAAGCTGGCGCTGCGCCCCGATGTGCGTGCCGGCTCCGACGATGTCTGGGACAAGGCGGAGGAAGGGCTGCGCCAGGCGCTCCGCGCCAACGGGCTAGCGTTCGAGGAGCTGCCCGGCGAGGGCGCCTTCTACGGCCCGAAGGTGGAGTTCCACCTGACCGACGCCATCGGCCGGTCCTGGCAGTGCGGCACGCTGCAGCTCGACTTCGTGCTGCCGGAGCGGCTGGATGCCAGCTATATCGGCCAGGACGGCGCCCGCCACCGGCCTGTCATGCTGCACCGGGCCATCCTGGGCAGCTTCGAGCGCTTCATCGGCATGATGATCGAGCATTATGCCGGCAAGTTCCCGCTCTGGCTGGCCCCGGTGCAGGTGGTGGTCGCCACCATCACCTCGGAAGCCGACGGCTATGCGGCGGATGTCGCGGCGGCGCTGAAGGCGGCCGGTCTCAGGGCCGAGCTTGACGTCCGCAACGAAAAGATCAACCTGAAGGTCCGTGAGCATTCCCTGGCCAAGGTGCCGGTGATGCTCGTGGTCGGCGGGCGCGAGGCGGAAAACCGCACCGTCGCCATCCGCCGTCTGGGGTCGAAGGATCAGGAAATCCTTGCCCTGGACGAAGCTGTCGCTAATCTTATGGTCGAAGCACGTTCCCCGGCGGGGAACGGCGCCATTCAGTCTGCGTTCTAACGGCACGCCGGATTCAACCGGCGTGCGCCAACAGGGTGGATCGACGACCGGCGGATTTATCCGCCGGACAGGGCTCGGGTCCGGCTGCTTCTGTTCGGGGCAGCCGCTGTCCAACCCGTCGCCGGCCGCCCACAGCCGAAGGAGAAGGTTCCATAGCCAGGCCGTCCACCACTGATCGGGAGCCCCAGCGCGATGGCCCCCGGATCAATCGCGAGATCAATGTCCGTTCCGTCCGCCTTGTTGATGCCAATGGCGAAATGGTTGGCGTCGTCAGCCTGCGCGACGCACTGTTCGCCGCCGAAGAGGCCGGCCTCGACCTTGTCGAGGTGAGCCCCAATGCCGACCCGCCGGTCTGCAAGATCCTCGACTATGGCAAGTTCAAGTACGAGGCGCAGAAGAAGGCCAACGAGGCGCGCAAGAAGCAGAAGGTCATCGAGGTCAAGGAGATCAAGCTCCGCCCCGGCATCGATGAGCACGACTACGAGATCAAGATGCGCAACATGAGGCGCTTCATCGAGGAAGGCGACAAGGTGAAGGTCACCATGCGCTTCCGCGGGCGTGAAATGGCGCACCAGAATCTCGGTATGGACGTGCTGGTGCGCGTGCGCGACGAACTTGAGGAAATGGCCAAGGTCGAACAGATGCCGCGCCTGGAAGGCCGGCAGATGGTCATGGTGCTGGCGCCGCGCTGAGCGGCCGCCCCGCACCTCTCGACCCGGCCCCTGCCTCGTAGGGCCAGCGGACCCCGAACCCCCGCCGCGGCGATCCCGCGGACGGGGGTTTCGTGCTTTCAGGCTGCGTGACGAACCCGTGACCTGCATGGACCGCGATTGACGCTACCCACCTCTTTCATACAACGTGCAACCTCTTTGGCCGAGCGCCAGCCCGCGCATTGGAAGTAGGCACGTGAACACCCTTTGTGACGCACCCGATGACACCCTCCTCACCATCCTGGAGGCCAGCGGTGCGTTGATCGCTGTCTGGGATATCCCGACGGATCGGCTGGGCTGGATGTCCCGTCCGGCCGGGCTTCTGCCGGATACGGGCCCCGACAATGCCGACTTCAACGGGCTCACGGCTCTTTACCATCCGGAGGAGCAGCCGGCCTTCCGCCGACGCATCGCCGACCTCCTGGAGGCAGGCGAGGATTTCGAGGGCGAGGCGCGGATCGTCGATGTCGGCGGCGGCATCCGCTGGATGGCGGAGCGCGGGCGCTTGCAGCGGAGCCGGACCGGCGCGCCGGTCCGGCTGACCCTGGTTCTCACCGACATCACGGCCCGCAGGCTGGCGGAGGAGGAACTCCGCGCTGCCGCCAAGGCCCGGACCGTTCTGATCCGGGAGATGAACCACCGGATGAAGAACTCGCTGCAAATGGTGGCCTCCCTGGTCCAGCTCCATCGGATGCGCACCCGGGACGAGGCCGCCCGCGCCGTGTTCGACGATGCCACCGCCCGGGTCCGGGCCGTGGCGGAGGTGCACCGGCTGCTGTATCAGGGCGACCGCGCCGGCGATGTGGACCTTGCCGCCCTGCTCCGCCCGCTGGCGGAGAATGTGGACGTGGCCGATCCCGAACGCCTCCATTTCGACATGCCGGACGCCCCGCTGGAGGTGCCGGTGGAGCAGGCCGTGCCGGTCGGGTTGATCGTGAACGAACTGGTCGTCAATGCGAACCGGCATGCCTATGCCGGCGGTCCCGGACCGATCCGCATCGGCTTGGCCCGCGACGGAAGGGGGACCATCCGCCTGACCGTCGCCGACGAGGGACGCGGCCTGCCCGCCGGGCTGAACTGGCGCAACGCCAACAGCCTGGGCATGATGCTGCTGCGCACCCTGACCTCCCAGATCGATGGCGAGCTGGAGATCGAATCCGGGCCGCTGGGCACCAGGGCAAGCGTGGCGTGGCAGGTTTAGCCCAAACTCACAGCCACTTCTTCCGCTTGAAGTACCAGAGCGGCAGCACGGCGCTGATCACCATCAGGACCAGGGCGACGGGATAGCCCCAGACTTTGGACAGTTCGGGCATGTACTCGAAATTCATGCCGTAGATGCTGGCGATCAGGGTCGGCGGCAGGAAGGCCACCGCGGCGACCGAGAAGATCTTGATGATATTGGTTTGTTGGATGTTGATCACGCCCAGCGTGGCGTCCAGCAGGAAATTGGTCTGCATGGCCTGGAAGCCGGCATGCTCCACCAGGGAGTGGACGTCGCGGCTGATGGTCTTCAGCCGGAGCTTCTGGTCCTTGGCCATTCTCGGGCCTGCGACCGCCACCGCGAAGGCGCCCAGCCGCTCCAGCCCGGCCAAGCTGTCGCGCACCTTGTGGGTCAGGTCGCCGGCGCGGCCGATGGCGGTGATGACGCCGCGGAGGGCGTCCGACTCGGCCTTGCGCTTCTCCTGCCGACGCTTGACGGCCTGACGCTTCCGGCTTTCATGCTGCCGGCCATGCGGTTTGGCGGGCCCACGCTCATCCAGCTCGCTGAACACCTGTTGGGAGAGCTGGTCCAGTTCGCCCCGGACGATCTCCAGCACGTCCGCCGCCCGGTCCACCACCGCTTCCAGGATGCCGAGCATGGCGTCCAGATGGCCGGTCACCAGCCCCGGCTGGCGCAGGGCGCGGGCGGCGAAGATGGCCAGCCAGAGCGGTTCGGTGTGACGGACGGTGATCAGCACGGTGGGCGTCAGCACGAAGGTCAGCATGCCGAGGTCCGGCCGGCCATCCTCCCCGCGCGACATGACGGGCGTGGTGAGATAGGCCGCGTCGTCCTCGGTATAGAGGCGGGAGGAGGCTTCGATCTCGCGCATGTCCTCCTGGGTCGGCAGATCGACGCCCAGGCGGGTGGAGATGTCCTCCCGCTCCGCCTCCTCAGGACGCAGCACGTCCAGCCAGACGGTCCCCGCCGGCATGTCCGCCCCCGCTTCCAGCGGCAGGGCATGGAGCCGGTCATCCGTGCGGACATAGGCCGTGATCAACCGGCACCTCCGTTACTGTCCGGGCAGTTGAAATGCAGGAAGCGGCCGGCAGAGGACAGGCCCGGCCGGGAAGACATCAGACCAGCTCTTCCGGCAGGGGCAGGCCCCGGCTGCGGCAGGCTGCGGTGACGGTATTCAGCAGCAGGCAGGCGATGGTCATCGGCCCCACCCCGCCCGGCACCGGGGTGATGGCGCCGGCCACGGCCTTGGCCTCCTCGAACGCCACGTCGCCGACTACGCGGGTCTTACCCTGGGCCGCCTTCTCCGGATCGGCGGAGGGGACGCGGTTGATGCCGACATCGATGACGACCGCGCCTTCCTTGATCCAGTCGCCGCGCACCATCTCCGGCCGGCCCACGGCGGCGATCAGGATATCGGCGTCGCGGCAGGTCTCGGCGATGTCCACGGTGCGGCTGTGGGCGACGGTGACGGTGCAGTCGGCCTGGAGCAGCAGTTGCGCCATGGGCTTGCCGACGATGTTGGAGCGACCGACCACGACGGCGTGCAGACCGCGCAGCTCGCCGATCACGTCCTTCAGCAGCATCAGGCAGCCCAGCGGGGTGCAGGGCACCAGGGCGGGCAAGCCCACCGCCAGCCGCCCGGCATTGACGATGTGGAAGCCATCCACATCCTTGTCCGGATCGATGGCGGCCAGCACGGCGTTGGAGTCGATGTGCTTCGGCAGGGGCAACTGCACCAGGATGCCGTGGATGGCGGGGTCGTGGTTCAACTGGTTGACCAGCCGCAGCAACTGTTCCTGCGTGGTCTCCGCCGGCAGGGTGTGGGTGACGGAGTGCAGGCCGGCCATCCGGCTCTGCTCCCCCTTGTTCTTGACGTAGAGCTGGCTGGCCGGGTCCTCGCCCACGATGACCACGGCCAGGCCGGGCACCAGCCCCTTTTCGGTCTTCAGCCGATGGACCGCGACGCCGATGCGGCCGCGCAGATCGGCCGCGAAGGCCTTGCCGTCGATGATGCGTGCTTCAGACATGTCGTGTGCCACCCGGACTGGAAACAAGGGACTGGGCGGCAGCACGCCCCCTCAACGGACGAGCCCGGCGGCCCAGTCCGTGAGGCGGGGCAGCAGCTCCGCCGTCTCTCCGGCTACGTGTATAATTTTAGAGCGGTCCGCGCCACCGGCGACCACCTCAAGGCTGGTCTTCGGCAGCCGCCATTCCTTGGCCAGCAGCTTCAGCACCGCCTCGTTGGCCTTGCCGTTCTCCGGCGGGGCGGTGACGGCGACCTTCACGGCCATACGGCCGGGAGCGGATTCGGCGATACCCTGCACAGCCGTGCGCGACGCCTTGGGCGAAACGCGCAGATGCACCCGCACGCCGCCCGCGGCAGCCTCGATCGCGGCGGCCGGAGCGGCGGGCATTCCGGTCAGGCCGCAGCCGCGATGTAGGGCGCGTAACCGGCGATCAGGTTGCGCAGGAAGAAGATGATCAGGATGACGATTACCGGGGAGATGTCCACCCCGCCCAGGTTCGGCAGGACGTTGCGGATGGGCCGCAGCACCGGCTCCGTCAGCCGGTAGAGCATGTCGGCCACCGTGTAGACGAAGCGGTTGTGTGTGTTGATGACATTGAAGGCGATCAGCCAGCTCAGCACCGCCGAGATGATGAGGACCCAGACATACAGTCCCAGAATCATGTCGATGAGGCTGAGCAGGGCGAGGAGGAGCGGGGCCATATCGGGTCCATGCAGTCTTGCGCGCACCCGGAACGTAATGTGGCACCCCGCACATGTCCAGAGTGCGCCCGTGTGCGGACCGCCGGCCATCGGAGCAAGCGGTCTGCCACTTCCGGTTTGTCCGGCCTTTTGCGCCCGCCGCCGCTACTCGCCCTTCGGCGTGAACATGTAGCCGGCGCCGCGGATGGTCTTGATGTATTGCGGCCGGGCCGGATCGATCTCGATCTTCCGGCGCAGCCGCGCGATCCGGACATCGATGGAGCGGTCGAAGGGTTCGTTGTCCCGGTGATGGGCCATGTCCAGGAGCTGGTCGCGGGTCAGCACCCGGTTCGGCTTGGTGGCGAAAACCGCCAGCAGGTCGAACTCCATGGCCGTCAGCTCGATCAGGTCGCCATCCTGCCGGCGCAGGGAGCGGGCGGCCATGTCCAGCTTCCACGGGCCGAAGCCGATGATTTCCCGCCCATCCGCCTCCGGCGCCGCGGCGGCGGTCGGTTTGGCAGAACCCCGGCGCAGCACGGCGCGCACCCGCGCCAGCAGTTCGCGCAGATCGAAGGGCTTGGCGACATAATCGTCGGCCCCCAGCTCAAGTCCCACGACACGGTCCACCACCGTGCCGGCGCCGGTCACCATGATGATGGCGGGGCCGCTGCCGTCCGGCTTCTTCAATCGGCGGGCGATGCTGAACCCGTCCTCTCCCGGAAGGCCGAGGTCCAGCAGCACCAGATCCGGCTGGCCGAGCATCATCAGCTTGTCCAGCTCATCCCCGCCGGACGCCGCCGCCACATCGAATCCCTGCTGTCCCAGATAGGCGGTCAGCAGCTCGCGCAGCTCCGCCTCATCGTCCACGATCAAGATCTTGCGGCCGTCCGTCATGACCCCGGGACCCCGTTCCGGCGCGCGGATGGCGCCGCCGGCCATCGCCGGCAGCGCTCCGCCGCATATCTGCAACCAATCTAAGGAATGCCCCCGATCGGGGTTCGCTGCAACTCTGGAAACCTATCCCCTAAGGATTATAGCTGGAGATTGCGCCTCTCGCGCATTCCGCAATCCTCACGTACCCTTCCGTCCCCGGCCATGTCCGGGCAATCAGAAGCGGAACAGAAAGGGAGGTCGGGCATGTCCCTCGGGCAGGCCTATGGGCAGCACGACGCCACCGGTCTGGCGGAGCTTGTCGCCAGACGCGAAGTCTCTCCGGCCGAGCTGGTGGACAGCGCCATCGCCCGGATCGAGGCGGTGGAACCGGCGCTGGACGGGATCGTGGAGCGGGCATTCGACTGTGCCCGCAAGGCTGCGAAGGAACCCCTGCCGGACGGCCCCTTCGCCGGCGTGCCCTTCCTGCTGAAGGACAATATGAATGTGGCGGCGGGCATCCCGTACCATAACGGCTCCGCCATATGGCGGGGCTGGACGCCCGACCGGGACAGCGAACTGGTGGCCCGGTTCCGCCGCGCCGGCCTGATCCTGCTGGGCAGCACCAAGGTGCCGGAACTGTCGTTGATGCCGGTGACGGAGCCCAAGACCTTCGGCCCGGCCCACAATCCCTGGGACGGGAGCCGGACGCCCGGCGGCTCCTCCGGCGGGTCCGCGGCGCATGTGGCGGCGCGCAGCGTGCCCATGGCGCATGCCACCGACGGCGGCGGCTCCATCCGCATCCCGGCCAGCTGCTGCGGCCTGTTCGGGCTGAAGCCCAGCCGCGGGCGCACCCCCAACGGCCCCTATATCGGGGAGGGCTGGCATGGGGCCAGCATCGCCCATGCGGTCACCCGCTCCGTCCGCGACAGCGCCCGCCTTCTGGATGCCGTTGCGGGGCCGGATGCCGGGGCGCCCTATGGCATCGCCCCGCCGGAGACATCCTTCGCCGCGGCGCTGGACCGGCCGCCCGGAAGGCTCCGCATCGCTGTCTCTTCAAAGCCGCCGGTGGACGTCCCGGTCCATCCCGACTGCATGCGCGCTCTGGACCAGGCTGCCCGGCTCTGCGCCGAGTTGGGGCACGAGGTCGAGGAAGCAACGCCCGACCTGCATCCAGACTTCCTGAAATGGTTCATGACCGTCTTTTTCGCCGCCGTGGCGCAGGAGTTCGCCATGGCGGAGGCGCAGACCGGCACGAAGGCCAGACGGCAAGAGGTGGAGACAGCTACCTGGCTGGCCCGCCTGCTGGGCCGAAGCTTCTCTGCGGAGGATCTGTCCCTGGCGATCGAGCGGCTGCACCGCCAGTCCCGCCTCATCGCCCCGTTCTTCGAGCGATACGATGTGCTGTTGACCCCCACCCTGGCCCAGCCGCCACTGTCCAGGGGGGCGCTGAAGCCGGCGGGGGCGGAGGCGTTCGCGCAGGAAATGGCGGCGGTTCTGGGGATGGGCGGGCTGGCGAAGCTGGGGCCGTTCCTGGACCAGGCGGTGATCCGCGCCTTCGGCTTCATCCCCTATACGCCGGTCTGGAACGTAACCGGCCAGCCGGCCGCCAGTATTCCCCTGCACTGGGCCGCGCCGACACCAGCGGCTCCCGCCGGCCTGCCCATCGGCGTACAGGCGGTGGGCCGCTTCGGAGAGGAGACGACGTTGATCTCCCTGGCCGCCCAGTTGGAGCAGGCTTGCCCCTGGGCCGACCGCCATCCGCCGCTGTAGCCGGCCGGCGGAAGCAGCCGGGGTGTAAAAGGTCCTTGACAGGTGTAAAGGATGCTTGTCACATAGCGTGACGAGATGAACGCCCGAAGGGGCCAGCCACAGGGAGTGGCGGCGGTGATCAACCCGGATGCCAGGGATCGTAAGCGGCGGGCCCGCACGCGATACGCGCTGCTGGCCGCGGTCGCCCTGTTCGGGGCCGGCTTCCTGGCCGGCAGCCGGATTTCCCTGCCGCCGCAGGACGCGCCCTCCCGCCACGGCCCGCTGACCGGAGTGGCGCTGGACATTGCCGCCGCCCTGCTGGTGCTGGACGCGACGCTCGACCATCTGCGGGACTGAGGGGGAGAGGAGATGGCGGAGATCACCCATGCCGGCCTCTGGCTCCGCTGGTCCAGCCTGACCCGCCGCGACAAGCGCGATGTCCTGGCAACCATCGTCGCAATTGCGGCAGGTATCCTGCTGGCCCGTCTGCCCTTCAGGTTCGGGATCGGGCCGGGCGGCCTCCTGACGGCCCTGTCCCCGCTGGCGCCGTTGCTGCTGGGCAGCGTGATCTACGCCCGTTTCGTCCTGCGTCAGGATGAGCTGTTCCGGCTCTGCCACATGGTCATGATGGTATGGGGCGCCGCCGCCATGCTGACCGCCCTTTTCACCCTGACGCTGCTCCAGCGGGTGCCGGACCTGCCGGTGAACGGTCCGCTGGTACTGGGAGCCGCCTTCTCCATCGGCTCCATCGCCGGCGGCGTCTGGGCGACGCGGAGATATCTGTGATGGAGAACCGGCTGCCCATGCTGCGGGTGGAGCGGAAATGGTCGCAGGGGGAGTTGGCGGAGCGGCTGGGCGTGTCGCGCCAGACCGTGAACGCCATCGAAACCGGAAAATACGATCCTTCCCTGCCGCTCGCCCTGAAGATCGGCCGCCTCTTCGCCCTTCCGGTGGAATCCATTTTCCTGCTGCCGGACGAAGCGCCGAAAGCTGCGGAGTAACGTACAGGGTCGAAGCGGCCCGCACCCGACCATCGCCGTCCCACCCCGGCGATCCCGCCCCCGCCACGCCGACATGCGCAACCGCAGGAGGATCAATGAGAAAGGCGACCATCTCCATGTTGAAGGCTGCCGCGTTGGCGCTGGGCGTTCTGGCCGCGGCTCCCGCGGCAGCGCAGCCATCCGTCGGTAGGCCCTGTCATGTGCCGGGGGTGACGGACCTTGCCACCTGCCACAGGATCACGGTGCCGGAGGACCGGTCGGCTCCGGCGGGGCGGACAATCGAGCTGCATGTGGCGGTGCTGCCGGCCCGCGGCAGCGCCAAGCCGCCGGACAGTGCGCTGTTCCTGCTGGCCGGCGGGCCGGGGCAGGCCGCGAACGACATGGGGCCGCTGGTGGGGACGGCGCTCGCGAAGGTGCGGGATTCCAGGGCCATCGTGCTGATGGACCAGCGCGGCACCGGCCGCAGCAATCCGCTGGCCTGCAGCCTGCCCGGAGACGACGCAATCACGTTGGATCTGAACACGGAATCCATGGCGAAGGCGCTGACGGCGTGCCGCGCCGGGTGGAACGCCGACCTTCGCCGCTATTCCACCCTGGACGTGGTGGAGGATATCGAAGCGGTGCGGCAGGCGCTGGGCTATGCCAAGCTGGATCTGTGGGGCGGTTCCTGGGGCACACGCACGGCGCTTCTCTACATGCGCGCATATCCGGGATCGGTGCGCAGCGCCGTTCTGGACGGGGTGAGTCCGCCCAACGACCTTCTCCTGACGGGAGAGCCCGCCCATTCCCAGGCGGCGCTGGACGCCCTGTTCGAGGCCTGCGCCGCGGATGCCGCCTGTGCCGGGACCTATCCCGACCTGGGCGCCCGCTTCCAGGAGTGGCTTGAGGAGCTGGGGGAGGGCAGCACCGTCACCATGGCGGACGGGCTGAACGGCAAGGTGGAGACGGTGACGCTCAGCCGCGACGGCGCCGCCCAGTCGGTGCGTGCGGTCCTCTATTCCACCATCACCGCCGCCAAGCTGCCCTATGCGCTGGACCGGCTGATCGGCAAAGGGGATGCGACGTCCATCGTGCCCCTGGCCTTCGGAGCCGGCAGCGTCGTGCGCGACACCATGTTCCTGGGCTCCACCCTTTCCTCCCTATGCCGGGAGGAGGTGCCGCGGACGGAGGGCGTGCCGCTGGCCGCCGGCTTCACCGGCGAGAGCTGGCTGGCAAGCTGGCGCACGATGTGCCGGGACTTCCCCGCCGACCCGCTGCCGGACGGCTATGCGGAGCCGGTCACCACGGATGTGCCGGTGCTGCTGCTCTCCGGCGCGCTGGACCCGGTGACGCCGCCTGCATCCGCCGACAAAGCGGCGGCCCACCTGCCGCGCGCCTGGCATCTGGTCGCCCCGGCCACCGGACACATCGTGACGGGCGGCGCGCCCTGCGCCGGCGATCTGATCGCCGAGTTCGTGGAGGCCGCGGACGGCAGCAGGCTGGATGCCGCCTGCCTGGGCGAGCGGGGCCGTCCGCCCTTCATGACCACGCCGCAAGGCCCCACCCCCTGACCCGCACCGGACCGGAGGAGACAAGGACATGCTTGAGATCAGCGGACTGGTGAAGCGCTTCAAGAAGGTGACGGCCGTGGACAGGGTCTCCTTCGCCGCACGGGACGGGGAGATCACCACCCTTCTGGGCGCCAACGGGTCGGGCAAGACCACCAGCCTGCGCTGTCTGGTCGGTCTGCTGCGTCCCGATGCCGGACGGGTGGCGGTGGACGGAATCGAAGTAGCGGCGGACCCGAAGCGGGCGCGGCAGCGGCTTGGCTGGTTCCCCGATGCCTTCGGCCTGTATCCCCGCCTGACGGTGCGGGAGCATCTGCGCTATTTCGCCCGGCTGCACGGGATGGACGGGCCGGCGATGGAGCAGGCAATCCGGGCCGCCATCGCCGAGCTGGGCATGGAAGACATCGCCGACCGGCGGACGGAGGGCTTTTCCACCGGGCAGAGCATGAAGGTGGCCCTGGCCCGCGCCCTGGTGCATGCGCCGCCCAACCTGATCCTGGACGAGCCCACCCGAGGGCTGGACGTGATGAGCATCCGGCTGCTGCGGGACACGCTCCGCCGCTTGCGGGCGGAGGGGCGCTGCATCCTGCTGTCCAGCCACGTCATGGCGGAGGTGGCGGAGCTGTCCGACCGGATCGTCTGCATCGCCGGCGGCCGGACGGTGGCGGAGGGCAGCCCGGCCGAGCTGGTGGCGAGAACGGGCGCCGCCAGCCTGGAGGACGCCTTCGTGCAACTGGCGGCGTGAGGAGAAAACCGATGCGCAGGCAGCTCTTCACCGTGCTGGGCACGGAGTTCATCGATCATAGCCGCGACCGGCGGTCCCTCTTCGCCGCCCTGATGTACGCCCTGTTCGGGCCGGTTCTGGTGCTGGCGATGCTGACCATGATCGCCAAGCAGGTCGGCAACGACCGCCCGGTCAGTCTGGCCGTCCACGGCGCGGCGCACGCCCCCACCCTGGTGGCGGAGCTGGAGCGGCGCGACATCAAGGTGGAGCGCCGGGAGGGCGCGGCGGCGGAAATCCCGGCCCTGGCCGGCGCGGACGCCGTCCTGGTCATTCCGCCCGACTATCCCGACCGCTATCGCGCGGGGGAGCCGGCGGAACTGACCCTGTTCCGGGACGAGCGGCGCGACAGTTCCACCCTCGCGGCCCGCAAGGTCGCCGCCCAGATCGAGAGTTACGGATCGGACATCGCCCATGCCCGTCTGATCGCCCGCGGCGTTCCGGCCGAAACCATGCGTCCGATCCAGGTCATCGGCGCGAACGTTGCCGCCGCCGGCGCCGCCACGCTCCAGATCGCGACCATGCTGCTCTATTTCTTCGTCGCGGCTCCCTTCTTCAGCAGCATGACCGTTGCCATCGACAGCACGGCAGGGGAGCGTGAGCGGAAATCCCTGCACCCGCTGCTGAGCCAGCCGGTGGACCCCTCCGTGCTGATCCTGGGCAAATGGGCCAATGCGGCGCTGTTCGGGATGGCGGGCACGGCGATCGCGGTGGTGCTGGGCATGAACCTGCTGCACTTCGCGCCGCTGGAGGAGCTGCGGGTCAGCATCCCGCTGGATGCGGGAACCCAGATCAGGATGATCCTGGTTGTGCTTCCCCTGGCGCTTGCCGCCTCCGCCCTGCAGATCATGCTGGCGCTGCTGGCCAAGAGCTTCAAGGAGGCGCAGACCTACCTGACCCTGCTGTCCTTCGCGCCGGTGGTGCTGGCCTTTTCCGGCAGCTTCGGCGGGCGGGAGCCGGAGGGCTTCATGGAGGTGGCGCCGGTTCTGGGACAGATCGAGCTGTTGCGCGCGCTGGTGGCCGACGGGGAACTGGACCTGGGCAAGGTCGCCGTCGCCAGCGTCCTCTGCCTGCTTCTGGCCGCGGCCGCCTTGTGGCAGGCGACCCGGCAGTTGAAGGATGAAAAAATCCTGGGCGCCGGCTGAGCCCCCGCGCTCCTCGGCGCGTCACCCCCGCGGGCGGCGGCGGAAGTTCAGGAACACCGGCGTCCGCCCCTCTTCCCTGGCCTTCTGCTCGTAGCGGGTGCCGGGCCAGCCGTCCGGCGGGTCGCGCCAGTCGGCAGCGGTGCGGGCCAGCCACTCGAAATCGGGGTAGCGGAAAGTGTGCTCCAGCATCCAGCGGCAGAGCTGCATGTCGTCGGTCGCCAGACGCAGCTCGCCACCGTCCTTCAGCAGGCGCGAAAGGCGGGGCAGGTTCTCCGGCCCGACGAAGCGGCGGAAGGCGTGGCGGACCTTCGGCCAGGGATCGGGGAACAGCACATAGACCCGGCCCAGGCAGGCGTCGGGCAGCGCATCCATCGCCGGCCGGGCGTCGTCCGGCACGATGCGGATGTTGGTCAGCCCCTTGGCATCGATATGCTGAAGCAGGCCTGCGGTGCCGTTGATGAAGGGCTCCGCTCCGATGAAGCCGACATCGGGGTGCGCCGCCGCCGTTTCCGCCAGATGCTCCCCCCCGCCGAAGCCGACCTCGAACCAGAGATCGCGCTTCGGCGTGTCGAACAGGGCGCCGGCATCAATGCGGCCCCCGCCCGGCGGCACCGTCAGCTCCAGCCGGGGCAGCAGCGTGTCCAGCAGCCCCTGGCGCTGCTTGCGCAAGGGGCGGCCCTTGCGGCGGCCATAGAGCATCATGCGGTTCGGGGACGTCTCGTCGGTCATCGTGCGGCAGGAACAGGTGGCGGGCGGGCGCGGACTGTAGACGCCTCGCACCGCCGCCGCAATCCGGCACGGGATCGGCCGCCGCTTCGACCGCGCTCGCGCCGGACGCCCCGTCTCAGCCCTTCGCCGGCCGGGTCGCCTCGGCGATGATACGGCGGGCCTGGGCGATGGCGTCCGGGGTGGAGGTCTTGCCGGAGACGACATCGTCCGCCAGCCCCATCAGGCGCGGGCCGGTGACGGAACCGTTCTCCGCCTCCTCCGCCACCCGGATGCCGCCGTCACGGGCGGCGACATCGTCCCAGGCCCTGCGCACCGCGGCCCAGTAGGTGGAGGTCTTGTCCATGTAGCTGTCGGCGGCCTCCACCGGATAGTCGCTGAAGTGGCGGTAGGTGTTCAGCACCACCTCATGCACATAGGTGACCTGCCGGCCGTCCTTCGGCCCCAGCTTGGCATTGTCCTGCTCATGCACCCAGCCGTCGGGAGTCAGGGCGTGGCGGTTGACGGCGAGATAACGGTCATAGGGCGGCTTGCGGACGGCATCGCGCCGCGCCAGGGGCCGCAGACCTTCCCCACTGGTCCAGCGCGGCACGCCGAGATCGTGCGCCCAGCGACCGACACCGCCATAGCGCGGGGAATCGTCGGTCTGCCAGACGGTCTGGCTCCAGGCGCCCGCCCGCTCCTCGGGCGGAACCGGCGTGATCGCCCACTGGCCGGAGGACTGGTAGGTCAGCACGCTGGCCGGCTCCCAGCTCCAGTCCTGACGCCAGTGCTTGATGACCACTGGCTTCTCGTTCTCATCCTCCACCACCAGTAGATGCTGCAGGCGGATGGTGGGGCCGGTATCCTCGATCACCCGCACCACCTCGTGCCCGTTGCTGCGCTTCGGCTCGATGGGCGTGTAGTCCGGCAGGAAGAACACGGTTTCGCGGAAGTCGAAGCGGACCCTGTATTCGCCCGCCATGGCCAGGATGGCCTGCCGGTCCTGCTGGAACCTGGCGCAGTCCTCCGCCCGCACCGGGGCAGGGCAGGCAGAGGCCGGGTCGGCGGCATGCGCCGCCGGAATGCCGGCGATCAGGATGACGGCGGCCAGTGCGGCCCGCATCCGGACGGAGCTTTTCATGGGAAACCTCCCTGATTTGGATGTCAGAACCGCACGGTGACGGAGACGCTGGCGTTACGGCCGGGCTGCGAATAGGCGTCCGTCACGTTCGATGCGGCGGACAGCCCGCGCACATCGCTCCACCACCAGTACTTCTCGTCGAAGAGGTTGAAGAGGCCGGCCCGCAGGGTCGCGCTCTCGCCCAGGTTCCAGTAGGCGGTGAGGTCCACCAGCGTGAACGGACCCGGCGTGAAGCAGTTCGGCGCACAGGTGCCCGAGACCCGCGACTGCGCCTTGCTGGCCGTCTGGGTCACGGCGAGTTGGCCGCCGAACCGCCCCTCCGGATCGCGGTAGGTCAGGCCGGCCACGACCTTGACCGGGTCGATGCTGTCCAGCGGCGTCTTCTCCCCGTCGACCTTGTAGTCGCCGTGGGCGTAGGAGGCGGCGAGGACGGCGCCGATGCCGGTTCCGGACTGGAACTCGACCTTGCCCTCGACACCCCGGATAGTGACCTCCCCCAGATTGACGAACTGGAACACGGCCGGGTCGGCAGGGGTCAGGCTGCCGGAAACCTGGACCTGTTCGATGAAGTCGTCGTACCAGCCGGTGAAGCCGGTGACGCTGGCCGTCCAGGCCCGGTGCCGCAGGCGCACCCCGCCCTCCAGCGTGTCGCTGGTTTCCGGCCGCAGATCCGGATTGGGAGCGGAGCGGTAGTTGAACAGGACGTTTTCGAACCCGTTGTTCACCTGCGACGGGCTGGGCGCCTTGTAGCCCTGGGCGTAATTGGCGAAGACCCCGATGGCCTCCGTCGCCCAGTAGACGCCGCCAAGCTTGGGCGAGATGTGCCAGTCGCTGGCCGATGCCGTCTCGAAGGGAAACAGCGGGTCGTTCCCTTCCGGGGCCAGACGGTAGTAATCGACGCGCACCGCTGGGAAGATGGACAGCGCGCCGTCCAGCCCGGTGATCTCATCCTGGAGATAGAGGCCGGCCAGCGTGTAATCGGTGTCCGGGAAGGCCTTGATCGGGAAGCTTTCGCCCACCGGCGGGGTCTGCCCGTTGCGAAGCCCTTCCTGCCGGGTCCGGGAGACGTCGCCGCCATAGCTGAACCGATGGGTCCAGCCGCTGCCCAGCTCGGCGCTGGCGGCGTCGATGCTGAGGCCGGTGACCTCGTTGTCGAACAGGCTGTCGCGGGTGCGGTCGGCGGCAACGTTGCGGTCTTCCGCCGAGAACTGCCGGACCCGTCCATCCTGATGGTAGGCGGTCCAGTGCAGCGACTGCAACGCCGCGAGCCCGGCATCATAGCTGTGGTCGAAGCTGATGCGGGTGCGCCGGGTCTCATCCTCCGCCACCAGCCCGATGACGCTGGCGGCGGTCAACGGCGGCCGGGCGATGGCGCTGAGGACATCGGTGTCCACATCCTGGTTCAGATGGTCCAGGGTCAGGCGGAACCGGTGCGCCTCCGTCGCCTGGAAGACCAACTTGGCCAGCACCGCGTCGGAGGAGATGTCCTGCGGGTTGGCCTCGGTCCGGTCCACATTGGCGGCATCGTTGTCGCCCTGGGTTTCCTGCTCCTGCGCGTCCCGGCGGCTGTAGGCCAGCAGGGCCTCCCACCGCCCGGACCGTCCGGCCAGGATGGCGCCCTTGCTCCAGCTCTCATCGGCGGAGCTGTAGCCGAGCTTGGCTTCGCCATGCAGGCTCTCGCCATCCTTCAGGAAGTCGCCGGGATCGCGGGTGACGAAGCTGACCGCGCCGGCCACGCCGTCGCTGCCATAGAGGGCGGAAGCCGGGCCGCGCAGGATTTCCACCGACTTCAGCAGGTCCAGATCGGTGAAGCCGCCGCGGCCGGTGGACTGGGGACCGAAGCTGAAGGCGTCCGGCGTGCGGATGCCGTCCACCTGGATCAGCACCCGGTTCCCCTCCAGCCCGCGGATGGTGAAGCCGCTGTTGCCGTCGCGGCCGGTGGAGGCGCCCGCGGCGGTGAAGCGCGACGGGCTGCTGCGGACGGATACGCCGGGCTCGTACCGGACCAGATCCTTGATGTCGGTGACGAGCTGGTCCTGGATCTCCTCCGCCGTGGTCACGCTGACCGTGGCCGGCACCTCCAGCACATCCTTCCGGGTGCGCGTCGCGGTGATGGTGATCTCTTCCAACTCCGCCGCCTCCGTAGCGGCAGAACCGCCTGCGGCCATCTGGGCCGTGGCGGCGAAGGGCAGGCCTGTGAGCAGCAGCGGGAGCGTGGCCCGCGCCAGATAGGTCGTCATGGTTACCAACCTGTTATCTCGAACGAAGTGGGTAGGGCCAATAGTTCCGATGCAATTGCGAGTCAATCGCATTTGCATCTTAGCTCCTGCGCATCGACCTTGTCATCCCGTCCCTGCGGGACGCGGCCGGTCTGCATCGCGCGCATCGCCGACATCCGGCCCGCTGCCCCGAATCCGCTTGACCAAAGCGGGCATTTGCCGCATCCATCCGCCATCGAACGACGCCTGCGACCGTTCGCGACCGTGCTGGACGACATCCCGGCCCGGCCACGAAGGGTGCTGCGGGCGCGCACCCATTTCCGGACCATGCAGCATGGGTCGGCGGATGCGGATCGTGGGGCGGCTTTCCGCCCGGTGCGCGGTTTCCAATCCCTTATGACATGGAGAATCCGATGTCGATTACGCCCGAGCGCAAGGCCGAGCTTATCAGCGAGTACAAGACCAAGGACGGCGATACCGGTTCGCCCGAGGTCCAGGTCGCCATCCTGTCGGAGCGCATTTCGAACCTGACGGAGCACCTGAAGACCCACGCCAAGGACTTCCACTCCCGCCGTGGCCTGCTGGTCATGGTCGGCCAGCGCCGCCGGCTGCTGGACTATGTGAAGAAGAACGACCAGGCCCGGTATGAAAGCCTGATCGGCCGTCTGGGCCTGCGCCGCTAACCGCGGCCACGTCCTACAGAAGGTCGATCACCTCCGTGCAGCCCACCGGCATACGCCCCCAGATTTCCGCTCCGGCCCGACCGGAGCGTTCCGGGGGCGTCGTGACCGGCAGCCTTTCCGGCTGGGTGCGCACATCCTGTCTGCAAAGCATGAACGGCCAGCCGGAGACAGCTCCGGCTGGCCGTTCGTCTTTTCCGCACGCCGATGCGCGACGCGCATCCGCGTGGCGTATCATTTTGCCGCTTGGCCGGTTGACCGGCCAGGGCACGGGTTTCGCCTGAGGGCAACACACGCGGGGCTGGCCGATCGGGCCCCGGCCCGCCACCCAATCCGGGGTGACACGGGTTTCGGATGGAAGGAACGAAGAGATGTTCAAGGTTTTCCGCAAGGAAATGACGTGGGGCGGGCGCAAGCTCGTGCTCGAGACGGGCAAGGTCGCCCGTCAGGCCGACGGCGCCGTCTGGGCCTCCTACGGCGACACCGTGGTGCTGGCCACCGCGGTCGGGGCCAAGCAGCCCAAGCCGGGCGTGGATTTCTTCCCGCTGACGGTGAACTACCAGGAGAAGGCCTTCGCCGCGGGCAAGATCCCCGGCGGCTTCTTCAAGCGTGAGGGCCGCCCCACCGAGAAGGAGGTGCTGGTCTCCCGCCTGATCGACCGGCCGATCCGTCCGCTGTTCGCCGATGGCTACCGGAACGAGACCCAGGTGGTCGTCACCGTGTTGAGCCATGACCTGGAGAACGATCCCGACATCGTTTCCATGGTCGCCGCCTCAGCGGCCCTGACCATCTCCGGCCTGCCTTTCCTGGGCCCGATCGGCGCCGCCCGCGTCGGCTACAAGAACGGCCAGTACCTGCTGAACCCGACCACGGACGACGCCGTCGGCAGCGAGCTGGATCTGGTGGTCGCCGGCACGCAGGAAGGCGTGCTGATGGTCGAGTCCGAGGCCAAGGAGCTGACCGAGGAGGTCATGCTGGGCGCCGTGATGTTCGGCCACCGCGAGTTCCAGCCGGTCATCGACCTGATCATCGAGCTGGCCGAGATGGCCGCCAAGGACCCGCGCGACATCCCGCCGCCGGCCTATGACGGCGCTGCCGTGAAGGCGCGCCTCAAGGAACTGGTCGGGGGCGATCTGACCGCCGCCTACGGCAACACCGTGAAGCAGGAGCGCTACGGCGCCATCCAGGCCGCCAAGCAGAAGGCGCTGGAGGCGACGAAGGAAGAGTTCGCGCCGGAGGCCGTGTCGGCCATGTTCAAGGAGCTGGAGGCCGACATCCTCCGCGGTTCCGTGATCGAGACCGGCAAGCGCATCGACGGCCGCACCACCGTGGACATCCGCCCCATCGTGTCGGAAGTCGGCGTGCTGCCGCGCGCCCACGGCTCGGCCCTGTTCACCCGCGGCGAGACCCAGGCCCTGGTGGTCGCCACGCTGGGCACCGCCCAGGATGAGCAGATCGTGGACGCGCTTGAAGGCGAGTACCGCGAGAACTTCATGCTGCACTACAACTTCCCCCCCTATTCGGTGGGTGAAGCCGGACGCATGGGCTCCCCCGGTCGCCGCGAGATCGGCCACGGCAAGCTGGCCTGGCGCGCCGTTCACCCGCTGCTCCCGGCCAAGGAGAACTTCCCCTACACGCTGCGCATCGTGTCGGAGATCACGGAGTCCAACGGCTCCTCCTCCATGGCCACGGTCTGCGGCACCTCGCTGTCGCTGATGGATGCCGGCGTGCCGCTGGTCCGTCCGGTGGCGGGCATCGCCATGGGCCTGATCAAGGAAGGTGACAAGTTCGCCGTGCTGTCCGACATCCTGGGCGACGAGGATCACCTCGGCGACATGGACTTCAAGGTGGCCGGCACCGAGAAGGGCGTCACCGCGCTGCAGATGGACATCAAGATCACCTCCATCACGGAGGAGATCATGAAGGTGGCGCTGGGCCAGGCCCAGCAGGGCCGCCTGCACATCCTGGGCGAGATGGCCAGGGCGCTGACCGGTGCGCGCGAAGCCGTCAGCTCCAACGCCCCGCGCATCACCGTGATCAACATCCCGAAGGACAAGATCCGCGACGTGATCGGCTCCGGCGGCAAGGTGATCCGCGAGATCGTGGAGCAGACCGGCGCCAAGATCGACATCGAGGATGACGGCACCGTCAAGGTCGCCGCCGTGGACGGCAACGCCGCCGAAGCCGCGATCAAGTGGATCAAGGGCATCGTCGCCGAGCCCGAGGTGGGCGAGATCTATGACGGCAAGGTCGTGAAGGTGATGGATTTCGGCGCCTTCGTGAACTTCCTCGGCGCCAAGGACGGCCTCGTCCATATCTCCGAGCTGAAGAACGAGCGCGTTGCCAAGGTCACTGACGTGGTGAAGCAGGGCGATGCCGTGAAGGTGAAGGTTCTCGGCTTCGACGACCGCGGCAAGGTGAAGCTGTCCATGAAGGTGGTCGACCAGACCACCGGCGAAGACCTCTCCAAGAAGGAGCAGGCGGAGGGCTGATCCAGCCCCCGCTCTTCCTCCAAGGAAAAGAAAGGCCGCCGGAGCGATCCGGCGGCCTTTTTCATTGTCAGCTTCCTCGTCGTCCGCACAGCAGAAAGGGGCGGCCCCTGCGGACCGCCCCTCTTTTCTGCCAATGGGACCGGGTGCTTACTTCTTCGGCTTGGCTGCCTCGCCGCCGGCTGCACCGGTGTCGGCGCCGGTGGTGGTCGGGATCGGGGTGCCATCGATGTTGAAGGTCTCGATCTTTGCGCCCTTGCGCAGCTCGGTGATCACCTCCTGGGCGATCTCCTGGGCCACGGCCTGGCGGAAGCGCGGCTGCACCTGCTCGAAGCTGGGCAGCTCCTGCTTGCGCTTGTCCTCCACCTTGATCACGTGCCAGCCGAACTGGGTCTCCACCGGCTCCTTCGTCACCTCGCCCGGCTTCATGGCGAAGGCGGCGTTGGCGAAGGGCTCCACCATCATGTCCTTGGTGAAGTAGCCGAGATCGCCCTGGTTCTGGGCGGAGGCGGTGTCGATCTTCTGCTCAGCCGCCAGCTCCTCGAACTTGGCGCCGCCATTCAGCTTCTTGATGATGGCGTCGGCCTCTTCCCTGGTCTCCACCAGGATATGGCGGGCGCGGACCTCCTCCTCGGGCACGGTCTCCTTGGCCCACTTCTCGTACCGCTGGCGCACAAGCTCGTCCGTCAGCTTGGCGTCGACGGCGCGGCGCAGATAGGCCTGCTGGACATATTCCTCTTCCGCCGCCTTGACGGCTTCCTTCACCTCGGCGGTGTCCTGGAGCTTCTGCTTGTAACCCTGCGCTTCCAGCAGCTCGCCGGCGATCATGTTCTCCAGGAGCTGGGGATAGATCGCCTGCAGCGGAACCTGCTGCGCCTGCGGCCCCAGGCCCTGCAACGCCTCCAGCACGGCCGACCGCTTGATCTCCTTGCCGTTGACGCGGGCCACGACCGGGTCCTCGCCCTCCGTCTGGGCCGGGGCCGGGGTGGTCTGGGCGACGGCCGGGCTCAGCGCCAGCGCCGATGCCGAGGCGAGCGAAGCGGCCAGAAGGGTGGCGCGCATGGACTTCACGAACATTCCAGGGTTTCCTCTACGGGGTTCCGATCGGGCTTCGTCCGTTCCCGGTTTGGGCGGCCATATGGGGCCCGCGGCCCCGGGTGCAAGGCGGCCATCCGCCTTAAAGCACGGGTTGCCGCGCCGGGCAAGGCTCCCCTCCGGCAGCCGGGGACGCCTACCCGACAAGACAATTGGAAAATGGCGGGATCATGGTATGGTCGCGCGCCGTCCGAGCGGCCGCTTCCCGGGCCGTCCCCGCGTTGACCGCGGCGCCCGCCATCCCCATGTGATTGCGCATCGGGTGCGGAGGTGCTGCCTGGACCGGCACCGCACCATCCCCGGCCGGGGACGCCCGGCCGATCGCGTTCATCGTCGTCTGAGGTCTTCATTCATGTTCGGTGCAATTGCCCGCAAGCTTTTCGGCAGCGCGAACGACCGTGTCGTGCGGAGCTTCCGCAAGCAGGTCGACGCGATCAACGCGCTGGAGCCGAAGCTGGTCGGCCTGTCCGATGCCGAGTTGCAGATGCGCACCGACTGGCTGCGGGAGCGGCTGGAGAAGGGGGAGACGCTGGACGACATCATGCCCGACGCCTTCGCCACCGTGCGCGAGGCGGCGAAGCGGGTGCTGGGCATGCGGCCCTTCGACGTGCAGCTCATCGGCGGCATGGTCCTGCACAGCGGCAGGATCTCCGAGATGCGTACCGGCGAGGGCAAGACCCTGGTGGCGACGCTGCCGGTCTATCTGAACGCGCTGCAGGGCAAGGGCGTCCATGTGGTGACGGTGAACGACTATCTGGCCCAGCGCGACGCCGCCTGGATGGGCCGGCTCTATAACTTCCTGGGGCTGAGCTGGGGCACCATCGTCCATGGCAAGGACGATGAGGAGCGCCGGCAGGCCTATGCCGCGGACATCACCTACGGCACCAACAACGAGTTCGGCTTCGATTATCTGCGCGACAACATGAAGTACCGCCGGGCCGACATGGTCCAGCGCGACTTCAACTTCGCCATCGTGGACGAGGTGGACTCGATCCTGATCGACGAGGCGCGCACCCCGCTGATCATCTCCGGTCCCTCCACCGACAGCTCGGAGCTGTACATCGCCGTCAACAAGGTGATGGCCCACCTGACGGAGGAGGATTACGAGAAGGACGAGAAGGCCAAGGCCGTCTCCCTGACCGAGGCCGGGCAGGAGAGGGTGGCCCAGGTGCTTCAGCAGATGGGTCTGCTGAAGTCCGGCGACATGTACGACATCCAGAATGTCGCCCTGGTGCACCACACCAACCAGGCCCTGCGCGCCCACAAGCTGTTCACCCGCGACGTGGACTACATCGTCAAGGATGACAAGGTCATCATCATCGACGAGTTCACCGGCCGCATGATGGAAGGGCGCCGCTACTCCGAGGGCCTGCACCAGGCGCTGGAGGCCAAGGAAGGCGTGACCATCCAGCGTGAGAACCAGACGCTGGCCTCCATCACCTTCCAGAACTATTTCCGCCTCTATCCCAAGCTGGCCGGCATGACCGGCACGGCCATGACGGAAGAGGGCGAGTTCGCCGAGATTTACGGCCTGACCGTGGTGGACGTGCCCACCAATGTGGCTGTGGCGCGCAAGGACCATGATGACGAGGTCTATCGCACCGCGACCGAGAAGTACGAGGCCATCGTCAAGCTGATCGAAGAGTGCCGGGAGCGGCAGCAGCCGGTCCTGGTCGGCACGGTCAGCATCGAGAAGTCGGAAATTCTGTCCGACTTCCTAAAGAAGAAGAAGATCCCGCACAACGTCCTGAACGCCCGCTACCACGAGCAGGAGGCCTATATCGTCTCCCAGGCCGGCCGTCCGGGCGCGGTGACCATCGCCACCAACATGGCCGGCCGCGGCACCGACATCAAACTCGGCGGCAACGAGGACATGCGCATCGAGCACGAGCTGGCCGATGTCGCCGACCCGGCCGAGCGGGAGCGCCGGGCCGAGCAGATCCGGGCCGAGGTTGCGGAGGCCAAGGAGCTGGTGCTGAAGGCTGGCGGCCTCTACGTCATCGGCACCGAGCGACATGAGAGCCGCCGCATCGACAACCAGCTCCGCGGCCGTTCCGGTCGCCAGGGCGATCCGGGCGCGTCCAAGTTCTTCCTGTCGCTGGACGACGACCTGATGCGCATCTTCGGCAGCCAGCGCCTTGACGGCATGCTGCAGAAGCTGGGCCTCCAGGAGGGGGAGGCGATCATCCACCCCTGGATCAACAAGGCCCTGGAAAAGGCGCAGCAGCGGGTCGAGGCGCACAATTTCGACATCCGCAAGAACCTGCTGAAGTACGACAACGTCATGAATGACCAGCGCAAGGTCATTTATGAGCAGCGCCGCGAGGTCATGGACGCGGAGGACATCAGCGAGGAGATCGTCGAGTTCCGGCGCGAGGTCATCTCCTCCATCGTCGCCAAATGCATCCCGCCCAACGCCTATGCCGAGCAGTGGAATGTCGATCTGCTGCACGAGGAGTGCCTGCGCATCATCGGCGAGGATCTGCCGGTACGCGAATGGGCCAAGGAAGAGGGCATTGCGGACGCCGAGATCGAGGAGCGGCTGCAGAAGATCGCCGAGGACAAGATGGCCGCCAAGGAGGCCGCCTTCGGGGCCGAGCTGATGCGGTCGGTGGAGAAGTCCCTGCTGCTTCAGATCCTGGACCAGGTCTGGAAGGACCACCTGCTGAATCTGGACCATCTGCGCCAGGGCATCAATCTGCGCGCCTACGCCCAGCGCGATCCGCTGAACGAGTACAAGCGCGAAGCCTTCACCCTGTTCGAGCAGATGCTTTCCAGCTTGCGGGAGCAGGTGGTCAGCGTGCTGATGCATGTACAGATCCGCCAGCCGGAGCCGATGCCCATGCCCCGCATGCCAGCAGAGGCGGAGATGACCCGCAACGATCCGGCCCTGGCCGCCCATGGCGAGGCCGCCGCGGGCAGCGGCGCGTTGCCCCCGCCGGGCGAGCCGCTGCCAGCCGGAATGCAGCGCCGCGCCATGCCGGCGGCCTATGGGGCCGGCGCCATGCCGGTGGGCGAGGTCAAGGATCTGACCGATCCGGAGACCTGGCGCGACACCCCGCGCAATGCCCCTTGCCCCTGCGGCAGCGGCAAGAAGTACAAGCAGTGCCACGGCAAGCCGGACTGACCGGCTTCCGGATGTGAAACTGAAAAGGGCGGCTCCCACCGGAGCCGCCCTTTTTCATGATTGCCAGCCGCTTCAGGCCGACCGGGCCAGCCGCTCCATCGCGCTGTCGCTGATGCTGCGCTGGTGGAGGTACAGGTGGTCGAAGGCGGCCACCTCCTGTAGCCGATCCACATCCAGCAGCCTGACTGTGGCGCCCTCCACATCCAGCAGCCGCTCCTGCTTGAGCCGGCGCAGGATGCGGTTGGCGTGGACCTGGCTCATGCCCAGCGAATCGGCCAGAAGCTCCTGCGTCAGCGGCATGTGGAAGGAGTTCTCCTGCACCAGCCCGATGGGCAGCAGGCGATAGCGGAATTCCAGCAGCATGTGCGCCATCCGCTCATAAGCCGTGCGCTGGCCAAGACAGCTCGCCCGCTCCAGCGTCGCGGCATCGTCCTGGGCCGCCAGCCAGCCGAAGGCAGCGCCGACGCGGGGGAACTGGCGGAATACCCTGGCGGCCTGCTGGTAGTCCACGGCGGAGAATTCCGCCTCCGTCACCGTGGTCACGGAATATTCCGCCACCTCGACCAGCGGGCAGTACATGCAGCAGAGGTCGCCGGGCAGCATGAAGTTCAGGATCGCCCGGCGTCCATCGGGCAGCGCCTTTGCCCGAATGGCCCAGCCGCGGTGAAGGATGCCGACGCGGTCGAACCTTTCCCCCTGCTTCACGAAGTCGGTCTTCGCCGGGACCTTCCGCCGCTCTCGGCTGAACACCTCGATCGCGCGCCGCTCGGGCGCAGTAAAATCGACGTGCGCGGCAAGGCGCTTGAAGAGCGGCAAAGATGTCTGCGGCATCGGACATTCTCCAGGTCGGCCCGGATGACTGGCACACGGAACCGCCGTCACTCCGATATCATGGAAAGCTGATCGAACGGGTTACGCTTACCTTAACAGTCTCTGGGCAGGGGAGGTTCATCTCTGGCCTGTGATAAACATCGGCATGCTTGTCAGACCTGCTTCCTCTGAAACCGTGGGATGCGACAATCCCGTCACAGGTGCTGGATATCGGGGCAGCGATTAACCAATGTTGGTGCGTCCGGCCGACGACTGCCCCAAGTTCCCGGCAGCCTGACGGAAGGCGCCCGTGCCTGGGCAGCCCACAGGCGGGAACAGACAACATGCGGATTCTTGTCGCCGAGGATGAGGCGATCATCGCCCAGTCCCTGGCGATGATGCTGGAGGAGTTGGGCTACCAAGTAGTCGGCCCGGTCGCCACTGTCGCGGAAGCGCTGCGGCTGACGGCCGGGCGCGCGATGGATGTGGCGTTGGTGGATTACCGTCTGCGGGACGGCACGACGGACGATCTGGCCGCCGCCCTGCGGGAGGGCGGCATTCCGTTCCTGCTGATGTCCGGATTCGACCGGACCACGCTGGCGCGTCTGGGCGCGCCGATCCTGCAGAAGCCCTTCCGGCAGGAGGAGCTGGCCACGGCCATCGCCGCCCTGCTTCCCCCCGTCGGCGGAGCGGAGCCTAGCTGAGGCCCTTCTGGCCCATATCCAGGAACTTCTGGCGGCGATTCAGGCGCAACGTCGCGCCGTCCTGTCCGCGCAGGCTTTCCAGCGCATCCTCGATGGCATTGCCGAGATGCTGCATGGTCTCTTCCCGCTGGCGGTGGGCGCCGCCGATGGGCTCGTTCACGATGCGGTCAATAACGCCCAGCTCCTTCAGGTCCTGGGCGGTCAGCCGCAGGGCCTGGGCCGCGTCGGCGGCATTGGCGGCGGAGCGCCAGAGGATGGAGGCGCAGCCCTCGGGGCTGATGACCGAATAGATCGCGTGCTCCAGCATCATGACCCGGTCGGCGGTGGCGATGGCGATGGCCCCGCCGGACCCGCCCTCGCCGATCACGGCGGAGACGATGGGCACCTTCACGCGCAGGCAGGTCTCGATGCTCTTGGCGATGGCTTCCGCCTGCCCGCGCTCCTCCGCGCTGACGCCGGGGAAGGCGCCGGCGGTGTCCACCAGCGTGATGACCGGCAGGCCGAAGCGGTCGGCCATCTGCAACAGCCGCTGGGCCTTGCGGTAGCCCTCGGGCTTGGCCATGCCGAAATTGTGCCGCACCCGGCTTTCGGTGTCGTTGCCCTTCTCCTGGCCGATGACGACGCAGGAGCGGCCCTTGAACCGGCCGAGACCGCCGACGATGGCGCGATCCTCCGCGAACAGCCGGTCGCCGGCCAGCGGGGTGAAGTCGGTGATCAGGGCGCGGATATAGTCCAGGCAGTGCGGCCGGTTCGGGTGGCGGGCCACCTGGACCTTCTGGGCCGGGGTCAGCTTGGCGTAGGTGGCGCGGAGCTGCTTCTCCACCTTATCCTGAAGCTTTTTGACCTCGTCGGCGATGTTCAGGTCGCCGCCGTCGGACAGGTGGCGGAGCTCCTCGATCTTGCCTTCGAGTTCGGCGATCGGCTTCTCGAATTCCAGGAAGTGCATCGGTGCTGTGCTCTTGGCCGTGGCGGCTCGCATTCAAGCGGCGGTCATTAGCACACCACCCCTTTGAGAACCAGAATTGAGTGAAGGGGGCAGACGCCCCCCACCCGGAGGACTCACATCCGCAGCCAGTGGGACAGCAACTGCCTGAGCCACGGCACCTCGTCCAGCGCCCACATGAGGGCGGTTTCCCCGACGCCGACAATCGCCGCCGCAGCAGCGCCGCTCACCACCAGGATGGCGAGCGCCCACTTGCGCGGGGCCGGCGGGGACCCCGCCGCTTCAGGCAGAACCGGTTCGCCAGCTCCCGGCTCGCCGAATGGCAGACCGCGCACGGCCGTCCCATAGGCGTAGATGCTGGCTTGGCCATTGCCGATCCGGACGGCGTCGATCCGCACGCCCACCGCCCCGTCGCCGCCGCGTTCGGCCACCTGCCGCCGCAGCCGCAGCAACGCCTCGCGCCGGGCGCGGTCGTAAAGACGGTTGTAGAGATCGATGCGCCCGCCGGTCAGCTTGCGGAGCATCAGGACGAAGCGGCCGAGCGGCGGCGGAGCCAGCGTCACGCCGCCGCCCACCAGCCCCAGCGCGACCATGCCCGGAACCGCCCCTCCAGGCAGGACATAGGCCGATGCGATCAGCCGGATGCCGGAAAGCGCCGCGCCGTCTTGCACCAGCCGGCAATAGTGCCGCGCCTCGATCACCGCACCGGCCACCAGCAGCGGCAGCGCCAGCGCCAGCGCCATCGCGGTCAGGGCGGCCAGAAGGGGGCCCGGGATGAACTCCCACCAGGACATGGCGGGGCTCAGCCGGCCGGCGTCGACATGTCCGGCTCCACCCCCACGGCGGTGCCGTAGGCCAGGATTTCGGACGCGCCATCGGTGATGCCGGCGGTGCCGAAGCGCAGCCCCACCACGGCATCCGCACCCAACTCCCGCGCGGCGGCGATCATGCGCGCCAGCGCTTCCGCCCGCGCCTCCTCCATCAGCTCGGTGTAGCCGCGCAGCTCACCACCGACCAGGGTCTTCAGCCCCGCCATGAAGTCCCGCCCCAGATGCTTGGAGCGGACGGTGGAGCCCTGCACCAGCCCATGGGAGCGCACGATCCGGAAGCCCGGCAGATGGTCGAGAGTGGAAATGTGCATGAAAGTCGTGTCCGCCGGATGTAGTTGCACGGCACGGTAGCGGGAACTACAGGTGGCGGCAATGGAAGGACTTGCCGCGGCCACCTCTTTTGCGCAGCCCTCCGACGCTGTCCCGCCTTTCCGTGGTCCTTGACCGGAACGTGCCGGACCCGCAGTTTCCTGCCAACCCTTTGACGGACGGGAGATACCCGCATGGCGCGCGAGACCGCCCCCCATTCCCTGATCGAACTGGCAGACTACTGCATGTCCGTAACCCGGGACATCATGCGCGGGCGTGACGCCCCCTTGAAGGGCGATGGCAACACCGATGCGGTGGAGGCCATGCTGGCCATCACCGCCGCCATCGACAATGGCCGCATCCCGGAACCCACCGGCTGGCAGGAGCTGCGCGGCCGGATCAACGCCATGTATGCCCGGCTTCTGGAAGGCAGGACGGATATCGGGGCGGAGTGAGAGCGGGGCCAAGCCCTATTCGAAGGTCAGGATCACGGCATAGCCATGCGCCTGGACCACAGTCCAGCCGGCCGGGGTGCCGGATTTGCGCTTCGGGGCGGCCGATTGCGGAGGAGCCGCCGCGGCCGGCGCTGCAACGGAAGCCTCGGTGCAGGGCTGCACCTCGTCGGGAACGAACGTCTCGTAACGGTCCATGCGTTGCCTCCGGGCCCGTGGGGCGGAGACGCCGAGGCCCCCCTCCCGAGGGCGGGAGAGGGGCCGGCGCGGCCCTGGGCCGAATACTGATCCGCGTGACGGGTCCCATCGGGTCGCGGCCTCCAGCGTGCCGCTTGCCGGCCCCGGTCCGGTTCCGGCCATTCAGCGGCCGGGGTTGGATCGGAAGGCAGAATCCGTCGCGCGGATCGGATGCACCGGCGGTCCAGCGCGCCGGTGCGGAACCCCTCGCGCCATTCAGTGGCTGAAGGGGCGGCTCGGACCCGGTGCCGCCGCGTACTGCCGCGCGGCACCGGAAAACTCGGGAGGTGGGCCGGGAGACCGCCGGCCCGCCCCGATCCCGCTCAGTGGAACTGGTCGGTCTCGGTGCTGTCCTTCATCGCGGTGGTGGAGGACGTGCCGCCGGAGATCGCAAGGCTGACGGCATCGAAGTAGCCGGTGCCGACCTCGCGCTGGTGCTTCACGGCGGTGAAACCCTTCTCGGCGGCCGCGAACTCGCGCTGCTGCATCTCGGAGTAGGCGGCCATGCCGCGCTCCTTGTAGCCGCGGGCCAGCTCGAAGGTGGCGAGGTTCAGGCTGTGGAAGCCGGCCAGGGTGACGAACTGGTACTTGTAGCCCATGGCCCCCAGCTCGGCCTGGTAGCGGGCGATGGTGTCCTCGTCCAGGTTGGCCTTCCAGTTGAAGCTGGGCGAGCAGTTGTAGGCCAGCATCTTGCCCGGATACTTCTTGTGCACGGCCTCGGCGAAGCGGCGCGCATCGTCCAGGTTCGGCTTGGAGGTCTCCCACCACATCAGGTCGGAATATGGCGCGTATTCCAGGGCGCGGGCGATGCAGTAATCCACGCCCATGCCCTTCTTGATCCGGTAGAAGCCTTCCGGCGTGCGGTCGTTCCGGTCGATGAAGGGATGGTCGCGCTCATCCACGTCGGAGGTGATGAGCTGGGCTGACTCGGCGTCGGTGCGGGCGATGACCAGCGTGCTGGTGCCGCAGACGTCGGCGGCCATGCGGGCCGCGTTCAGGGTGCGGATGAACTGCTGGATCGGGATCAGCACCTTGCCGCCCAGATGCCCGCACTTCTTCTCGGAAGCGAGCTGGTCCTCGAAGTGGACGCCCGCCGCACCGGCCTCGATCATGGCCTTCATCAGCTCGAAGGCGTTCAGCGGGCCGCCGAAGCCGGCTTCTGCGTCGGCGATGATCGGCGCGAACCAGTAGGTGTCGCCCTTGCCTTCCATGGTCTGGATCTGGTCGGCGCGCTGCAGCGCGTTGTTGATCCGCTTCACCACCATGGGCACGGAGTTGGCCGGATACAGGCTCTGGTCCGGATACATCTGGCCCGCCAGGTTGGCATCGGCCGCGACCTGCCAGCCGGAGAGGTAGATCGCCTCCAGCCCCGCCTTCACATGCTGGACCGCCTGGTTGCCGGTGAAGGCGCCGAGCGTGTGGACATAGGGGCGGGTGTGCAGCAGCTCCCACAGGCGCCGGGCCCCCATCTCCGCCAGCGTGTACTCGATCTTCACCGAGCCGGCCAGACGGCGGACATCCTCCATCGTGTAGTCGCGCTTGATGCCGTCCCAGCGCTTGGCGTGGATGTCGGCGAGGTCCTGGGTCTTGCCTTGATCGAGCGGGGCCATGGTGTCGAACTCCTTCTTTCCCTTTGAGCCACAGCCGTGCGGAGCTTTGTAAATCCGCCGTCCGGCCTGCGCTTGCCGTTGGTCCTGTTCTCTCTGCGCTGCGGCGCACATGAACAGTAACTATCGGACGCGGCTGAGGTTCAACGGGACATTTCCGTAAAGTGGTTAGGCTGTAACGTCTTGTCAGGACGATTGCTGTAAGGATGTAAATCTTGTAAATACGAGAAGCGTCCACGGGACCGGCTTGCGAGAGGCAGATGTCCGAAAAGAAAGCCATGCTGGGCCACAAGGTCCGCCGCCTTCGCCGGGAGCTGAAGCTGACCCAGGCCCAGATGGCGGAGGAGCTGTCGATCAGCCCCAGCTACCTGAACCTGATCGAGGCCAACCAGCGGCCCCTGACCGTGCCCCTGCTGCTGAAGATCGGGCAGCTCTACGACATCGACCTCTCCAGCTTCGCGGAGGATGACGAGCACCGGGTGGTGGCTGGGCTGAAGGAGGTCTTCGCCGATCCCCTGTTCGAGATGTCGGACATCAAGGGCCAGGACATGAAGGAGCTGGCGGCCGTCGCCCCCACGCTGGGGCAGGCGGTGGTCACGCTCTACCGGGCCTATCTGGAGGCGCGGCAGGATCTGGGCGCCTTGGCGGAGCGGCTGGCCGACGGCGACAAGATGCAGATCATGAACGCCACCGCCTTCCCGCAGGAGGAGGTCGGCGAGTTCTTCCAGGAGCAGTCCAACCACTTCCCCGAGGTGGAGACGGCGGCCGAGACCCTGTGGATCGACGGCGACCTGGACCAGTCCGACCTGTACGGCACCCTTTCCGCCTTCCTGGAGAAGCACCACGGCACGCGGGTGAAGCTGATGCCGGTGGAGGTGATGGGCAGCACGGTGCGCCGCTACGACCGGCATTCCAAGCGGGTGCTGATTTCCGAGATGCTGCCGCCGGCCGGGCGCAGCTTCCAACTCTCCGCCCAGATCGCCCTGCTGCGCCACCGGGAACTGCTGACGGCGATCGTGGAGGGGGCGGGCTTCAGCAACGAGGGCGTGAAGCGCATGGCGCTGGCCGGCCTGTCCAACTATTTCGCCGGCTGCGTGATGATGCCCTATGGCCGCTTCCTGGAGGCGGCGAAGAAGGCTCGTTACGATATCGAAATCCTTCAGAACCGCTTCGTCGCCAGCTTCGAGCAGGTGGCCCACCGCCTGACCACCTTGCAGCGGCCGGGGGCGAAGGGCGTGCCCTTCTTCTTCTTCCGGATCGACAATGCCGGCAACGTGTCGAAGCGGTTCAGCGCCGCCCCCGGCTTCCACTTCGCGCGCTTCGGCGGGGCCTGCCCGCGCTGGAACGTGCATGACGCCTTCCGCATGCCGGGCGCCATCCAGACCCAGTTGGCGCAGATGCCGGACGGCACGGTCTATTTCTCCCTGGCCCGCCGGGTGATCAAGCCGGGCGGCGGCTGGAAGAACCCGCCGCGCCAGTTCGCCATCGCGCTGGGCACGGACATCGTCCATGCGGGCCAACTGGTCTATGCCGATGGGGTGGACATCCACAACATGGCGGCGGCGACACCCATCGGCGTGAACTGCCGCATCTGCCCCCGCCTGGACTGCACCCACCGCGCCTTCCCGCCCCTGAACCACCGGCTGGACGTGGATGAGAACATCCGGGGCGTGTCCAGCTATGTGGGGGCGGGGATCGGGTGATGCGGGGCGCGGCACCGCCGTGTTACCCTACCGACAGGTCGTCCATGGAGGCGGGAATGGCCCAGGCGGCGCGTAAATTATCTGCTCCCCTCATGACGGTGACCGAGTTCCTGGCCGCCGATCTCGACGAGTCCTGCCGGTGGGAGCTTGTGGACGGCGAACCCGTCGCCCAGGCCAGCCCGCACAAGCGGCATGGGCGGTTGCAGGGGGCCTTGAGCCGGCATCTGGGCAATGCGTTGGAGGCGAAGAACGCCCGCGACGGCACCGACTGCCAGCCGGTCACGGAAGCCGGCATCCGGACCCGCCTGGACCCCGACCATAACTACCGGGTCGCCGACATCGCGGTGACCTGCGAGCCCTTCGGGTCCGACGATCCGCCCTGGGTGGAGGCGCCGGTCCTGATCGTGGAAATCCTCTCCCCCGGACAGGAGCGGGAGCAGCGGGCCAAGCTCCACCTCTTCGCGGCCCTGCCCAGCGTGCGGGAAATCCTGTTCCTGGACAGCCTGGACATCCGCGCCGAACTGCACCGCCGCGACGGTGAGGGAGCGTGGCCGCCGCGGCCGGAGGTGCTGGATGCGAACTCCGTCCTGATGCTGGAAAGCTGCGGGATGGAGATGCCCTTGGCGGAACTCTACAGGGGGCTCAATCTTGACTGAACCGGTTGGGGACGGCGTCCAGGCGGGACTGCTGCCCTGGCAGGCCTTGACGGCGGCATGCGATTTCCCGCTCGCAGCACCGCTGGATGCCCGGCTGGACCCGGACGCCCTTGCCCGCGACCTGGCGGAGGTGGAGCGGCAGGTCGGGCCGGAGGGGCGGACCCGCGTTCCTCATATGACCGGCTGGTGCAGCATCCCGGTGGTCGCGCAGGACCGGCCGGGAAATGTGAGCGGCACCGCCCGGGCCGCCCTGGCGTTCATGCCGATAATGCGGGATTTTCTGCACCGCACGGGCCTTTGCGTCACCCGTGCCGACCTGATCCGCAGCGAACCCGGCTGGGTCCTGGACTGGCACTACGATCCCCTGGCGCCCCACCGGGCGGAGGCGCGGCTGCTCCTGCCGCTCCGCACCGGGCCTGGGGCGCGGACCTGGATGAGCCATGAGGAGCATCATTGGGACGTCGGCAGTTGCTGGGCCGCAGACTTCACCTTTCCGCACATGATGACGAATGACGGCTTCGAGCGGGTGATCCTGGCTTTGGACATCCAGGTCGATGACGCGGCCCGCGCGCTGCTGCCGCCCGCGCTGATGAGAGACGGCACCGCACGGATCGAGACCGCGCAGAAGGCCTGCAACATGATGCTGGCCGCCCGCCACGGACGTCAGCCCGCCGCCTCCGCATAGTCGCCCGCCACCCGCCGGATCACCGCAGCCACCGCCTCCACCGCCTTCATGCGGGGGAAGCTGGGGCGGGTGACCAGGCGGATGGTGCGGGAGGCGGGACCGTCCAGCGGGCGCAGAACCACGTCGCGCCCGCGCATGGCCCCGGCGGCCAGCCCGGGGATCAGGGTGGTGCCGTAGCCCGCCGCCACCATGTTCACCAGAGTCTCCAGGCTGGCGGCGCGGAAGGCCCCGGCCTCCCCCTCCATGCGCCCGCAGGCGGCCAGCGCCTGGTCGCGCAGGCAGTGCCCGTCGGCCAGCACCAGCAGGCTACCGGCAAGCTCCGCCTCCGCCAGCCGCTCCCTCTCCGCCAGCGCATGGCCGGCCGGGACCGCGGCCAGGAACGGCTCGGTGAAGAGCGGGATTTCCCGCAGCTCGCCTTCCGGCACGGCGGTGGCGACCAGGGCGGCGTCCAGCTTCTGCGCTCGCAGACGCTCCAGCACGGTTTCCGTCACATCCTCCCATAGCTCGATGGAGAGCCGGGGAAGCGCCCGCCCCAAGGGACCGAAGGCCAGCGGCATCAGATAGGGGCCCAGCGTCGGGATCACGCCTAGCCGCAACGTGCCCACCAGGGGATCGCGGGCGGCCCTGGCCTCCGCCTCGACGGCGTCGGCGCAGGCGACGGCGGCGCGGGCATGGGACAGGATGCGTTCCCCCACCTCCGTCGGGACGACCCACTTGTTGGTGCGCTCGAAAACCGCGACGCCCAGCCACTCCTCCAGCTTCTTCACCTGTCCGGACAGGGTGGGCTGGCTGACATGGCAGGCCTCCGCCGCCTTTCCGAAATGGCGGTGTTCGGCGATGGCGACGAGATAGCGGAGATCGCGGAGGTTCATCGATGGCGGTCTAGGCTGGATGTGCGATAGGTATGCACGATCATAGCCATCTGTATAATCGATTTCCACAATAGCGCGGGCCAGCCTAGCCTCACTTTCAGGTTCACATACCTAGAAAGGGAGGCAGCGCATGACCAACCGCCTGACCACCACCGCCGGCGCGCCTATCGCCGACAATCAGAACAGCCTGACCGCGGGCGCGCGCGGCCCCGTGCTGCTGCAGGATTACCAGCTCATCGAGAAGCTGGCCCACCAGAACCGGGAGCGTATTCCGGAGCGGGTGGTGCATGCCAAGGGCTGGGGCGCCTTCGGCACGCTGACCGTCACCCACGACATCAGCAAGTACACCCGCGCCAAGCTGTTCGACACCGTGGGCAAGAAGACCGACCTGCTGATCCGCTTCTCCACCGTTGCCGGTGAGCTGGGCGCGGCGGATGCCGAGCGCGATGTCCGCGGTTTCGCCCTGAAGTTCTATACGGAGGAGGGCAACTGGGACCTGGTCGGCAACAATACGCCGGTCTTCTTCATCCGCGATCCGCTGAAGTTCCCGGACTTCATCCGCACGCAGAAGCGGCATCCCAGGACCAACCTGCGCTCCGCCACAGCCATGTGGGATTTCTGGAGCCAGAGCCCGGAAAGCCTGCACCAGATCACCACCCTGTTCAGCGACCGCGGCCTGCCGGTCAGCCCGCGCTTCATGAACGGTTACGGCAGCCACACCTACAGCTTCTGGAACAATGAGGGTGAGCGCTTCTGGGTGAAGTTCCACTTCAAGACCCGGCAGGGCCACCGCACCATGACCAACCGCGAGGCGGAGCAGGTGGTCGGCCGGAGCCGCGAGACCTACCAGGAGGATCTGTTCGGCGCCATCGAGCGGGGCGAGTACCCGCGCTGGACCATGTTCGTCCAGATCATGCCGGAGCTGGATGCGGAGAAGACCCCCTACAACCCGTTCGACCTGACCAAGGTATGGCCGCATGGCGACTACCCGCTGATCGAGGTCGGGGAGGTGGAGCTGAACCGCAACGCCGACAACTACTTCGCGGAGATCGAACAGGCGGCCTTCAGCCCGTCCAACATCGTGCCCGGCATCGGCTTCAGCCCGGACCGCGTGCTCCAGGCCCGCATCTTCGCCTATGCCGACGCCCACCGCTACCGCATCGGCACCCATTACGAGGCGCTGCCGGTCAATGCGCCGAAGTGCCCGATGCACCACTACCACAAGGACGGGGCGATGCGGTTTTTCCGCAACGACACCGGCAACCCGGACGCCTATTACGAGCCGAACAGCTTCAACGGCCCGGCTGAGGACGAGAGCGTGAAGGAGCCGCCGCTGCGCATCTCCGGCGATGCCGACCGCTACAGCCACCGTGTCGGCAACGACGATTTCATCCAGCCGCGCGCCCTGTTCAACCTGTTCGATGCCGGACAGAAGCAGCGCCTGTTCGAGAACATCGCGGAGGCCATGAACGGCATTCCCGACTTCATCGCGGAGCGTCAACTGGCCCTGTTCGACCAAATCCATCCAGAGTACGGCGCCGGCGTGCGGGCGGCCCGTGCAGCCCTCGCCGGCGGAGTAAGGGTCGCGGCGGAGTAATCCACTCCCCGAATTTTAGAGAAACGGAATGTGAGAAGGGGGCGGGAGACCGTCCCCTTTTTATTACATCCTGATCCGCGATTTCGCGTGGCTTGCGCATCGGCGCGGGGAACACCAGCTAGACTGGAGATGTTCATCGTCGGGTGCATGCGCGCCCGCCATCGCATCCCCAGATATATCGAGGAGGCCCCCATGCTCCTGCCGTCCCTGGCCGACCCCGCACGGTTCCGCCGGCCCGCCGTCATGCTGCTGGCCGGGCTGGCAGCCCTGGCAAGCGGGCCGGCGGCGGCCCAGTACGACGTCCCCTATGTTCCGACCCCGCAGCCGGTCGTGGACGCCATGTTGGAGATGGGAGAGGTCTCCGGCGACGATTACCTGATCGACCTCGGTTCCGGCGATGGCCGCATCGTGGTCACCGCCGCGTCCCGCTTCGGGACGCCGGGCATGGGCGTGGACATGAACCCCGTTCGCATCCAGGAGAGCAACGCCAACGCGGAGGCTGCGGGTGTCACCGACAAGGTGGAGTTCAAGCAGCAGGATCTGTTCAAGACCGACATCTCCAAGGCCACGGTCCTGACCATGTACCTGCTGCCGCAGGTCAATCTGCGCCTGCGGCCGGTGATCCTGGACACGCTGGAGCCGGGCACACGGGTGGTCAGCCACGCCTTCGACATGGGCGACTGGGAGCCGGACGAAACCCGCACCGTGGACGGCAAGCGCATCATGCGCTGGATCGTGCCGGCCAAGGTCAACGGCGCCTGGCGGCTGGAGGATGGCGAGCGCACCAGCATCGTCACTCTGAACCAGCGCTACCAGAAGGTGGCCGGACAGGCGCGGGACGAGGACGCCTCGTCCGTCGGCGTCGGCGATGGCCGGCTTGATGGCAGGACCATCAACCTGACCGTGACCGGCAGGGACGGAACCGTGCGTGAATATCGCGGCGAGGTCGAAGGCGACCGGATGAGCGGCAAGACTGCCGACGGCACTGAGTGGACCGCCGAGCGGATCGAGGGCGGCGGCGCCGTGGCCGAGGAGGAGCAGGACTCCAGCCAGACCGGCGCCGGATCGGGTAACTGATCCCATGCACTCACCGCAGCCCGGCCGGGAGCCCGGCCATGAACCGGGCCGGCCGGCGCGGCGGCTGACAACCGCGGACGGCGTGGCCCTGCTGGTCGGCACGGTGGTCGGGGTGGGCATTTTCAAGCTGCCTTCCCTGGTCGCCCAGAACTCCGGCAGCGATACGGCGTTCCTGCTGTTCTGGCTGGCCGGCGCCGTGGTCGCCCTGATCGGCGGGCTCTGCTATGCGGAACTCGCCACCCGCGATGCCGATGCCGGCGGGGAATACAGCTTTCTGCGCCACGCCTTCGGCCCCTCTGCCGCGTTCCTGTTCGCCTGGGCGCGGCTGGCGGTGATTCAGACCGGCTCCATTGCCCTGGTCGGCTTCATCTTCGGCGACTATGCACAGGCGCTGCTGCCGCTGGGATCGCAGGGTCCCACCATTTATGCCCTGGTCGCCGTGGCCGTGCTCACGGCCGTGAATATGGGCGGGGCGACATTGGGGGCCCGCACGCAGGCGGTGCTGACCGTTTTCCTGGCCATCTCCGTTACCGTCCTGGCCATCGCCGGGCTGGGGATGGAGGGCGATCCGGGGGCGCCCGCCGCCGGGTCCACCACCACCGTGGCCGGTCTGGCCATGGTGTTCGTGCTCTATACCTTCGGCGGCTGGAACGAGGCGGCCTATGTCGCCGGAGAGCTGAAGGATGTCCGCCGGGGCATGGTGCGGGTATTCCTGATCGGGATCGCCCTGGTCACCCTGCTGTATCTGGCCATCAACGTGGCCTATCTGCGGGTGCTGGGGCTGGACCGGCTGGCGGAGTCAAGCGCCGCCGGCGCCGATCTGGCCACGGCCACGCTGGGCGGAACGGCGGGGCTTCTGGTGGCGGGCCTGGTCGCCCTGGCCACGCTGACCACGATGAACGCCGCCATCTTCACCGGCAGCCGGGCGACATACGCCCTTGGCCGGGACTATCCCCGCCTGCCGTTGATCGGGCAATGGGGAACGGCGGGCACGGGGCGCGCGCCGACCGGCGCCCTGCTGGTCCAGGCCTGCATCTCGATGATCCTGATTATCGGGGGCTCGCTGGCCCGCGACGGGCTGAATGCCATGGTGGAGTACACCGCCCCCGTCTTCTGGTTCTTCCTGCTGATGGTCGGCATCTCCGTCTTCCTGCGCCGGCGGCAGAGCCCGCCGCCCTTGTTCGCGGTGCCGCTCTATCCGCTGACGCCAATCCTGTTCTGCGCCGCCAGCGCCTTCATGCTCTATTCCAGCCTGGCCTATACCGGGCGCGGCGCCCTGTTGGGCTTGGCGGCCCTGGCCCTGGGCGTGCCCCTGCTGGCCTGGGCGAAACGCCCGGCGGAGCGGGGCGTGACCCGTCCGGACATCGCGCGGTCCCGTTGAGGCTGCGGGCGGGAACCGCCGGGCCGCGGGCAGGTTTGCGGGTTGCGGTGAGGGCAATGCGCCCTAAGTAAAGCCGGGAGCCGGCCGTTCAGGGTCGGGTCGCGACCGAAACCGCGCCGGAGCCTGACATGAAACGCACCTCCCTGCTCGCCTTCGCCGCAGTGGCCGCTCTTGCCGTAGGCGCGGTCTGGTTCATCCGCGGCGGCGGAGAGGCGGACGCCCCGGCGGAGCAGGAGGAGCGCCGCACCGCCGTGGTGGTGGCGCCGGCCCGTTCCGCCCCGGTGGAAGATCGGGTGGAGGCGATCGGCACCATCCGGCCGCAGGAGCAGGTGGTCATCACCGCCGAGACGGAAGGCGTCATCCGCGAGCTGCGGTTCCGCGATGGCGAGCGGGTGGAGGACGGCGCTGTTCTGGCCACGCTGGACAGCGAAATCCAGCAGGCCGAACTGAACGCCGCCAATGCCGAGCTGGAGGAGGCGCAGGCCGCCTTCGATCGTGCCGAGGAGCTGCGCCGCCGCGGCACGGTCGCCCAGGCCCAACTGGATGAGGCGCTCGCCACGCTGCGCACCACCAGGTCCCGTGTCGCCCTGGCGCAGGCAAGGCTGGACAAGCGGTCCGTCCGCGCGCCCTTCGCCGGCGTCCTGAGTTTCCGCCGGGTGAGCCCCGGCGCTTATGTCCAGCCCGGCGACGCCATCGCCACCCTGTACGCCATCGACACGGTGGAGGTGGAGTTCCGCCTGCCGGAGCAGTATCTCGGCGAACTGGCGCCCGGCCAGCCGGTATCGGCCGCCGCCCGCGCCTTTCCCGGCCGTTCATTCCAAGGAAAACTGGCGGAGGTCGATACCGGCATCGACCCGGCCACGCGTCAGGCCGTGATCCGCGCCGCCTTCGACAATCCCGACAGGCTCCTGCGCCCCGGCATGCTGGTCGGGGTGGAGCTGCTGCTGGACACGCGCGAGTCGGTGGTGCTCCCGGAGACGGCCATCACCTCAATCGGCCCGTCCAGTTTCGTCTTCGTCGCCGACAGCGAGGGGAAGGTCAGCCGCCGTGCCGTGACGCTGGGCCGGCGCATGCCGGGACGGGTGGAAATCGCCGAGGGCGTCGAGCCCGGCGAGTCCGTGGTGGTGGACGGCGCCGCCAAGCTGACCGAGGGCGACCTGATCGAGGCGCGGCCCGTCGAATCCTCCCCCATCTCCGCCCTGCTGGACCCGCAGGTGGCGGAGCAGGCGGGCGGCGAAGCGGCGGATGCCGGCGCCCCTGCCGCTCCCGCCGCCGCTGCCCCGCCCGCAGCCGCCCTGGCGCGGTGAGGCCGGCATGACCCTCTCGGAGCTTTCCGTCCGCCGCCCTATCGGGGCCATGGTGCTGAACCTGCTGCTGGTGGTCTTCGGGCTGGTGGCGCTGCAACGGCTGTCGGTGCGCGAGGCGCCCGATATCGACCCGCCCATCGTCACCATCGAGACCAGCTATACCGGCGCCTCCGCGGAGGTGGTGGAGACGCGCGTCACCCGCATCATCGAAGACCAGCTCGCCGGGATCGAGGGGATCGAGACCATCCAATCCCAGAGCGAGGACGGCGAGAGCGACATCACCATCGAGTTCTCGCTGGACCGCGATGTGGACGTGGCCGCCAATGATGTCCGCGACCGCGTCAACCGCGCCCTGGACGACCTGCCTGAGGAGATCGATCCGCCGGAGGTCATCAAGGTGGACAGCAACGCCGATGAGGTGATGTGGCTGTCCCTGCGCAGCGATTCCCTGGACCCGATGGCGCTGACCGATCTGGTGGACCGGCTGCTGGTGGACCGGCTGACCGCCGTGGACGGGGTAGCGCGGGTCCGGATCGGGGGTGAGCGGCGGCCGGCCATGCGTATCTGGCTGGACCGGCAGGCCATGGCCGCCCGCGGCGTCACCGCTAACGATGTAGAGGCCGCCCTCCGCGCGGAGAATGTAGAGCTTCCGGCCGGCCGGCTGGAATCCGCCGCCGTGGACCTGTCCATGCGGGTCGACCGTGGATATAGCGATCCCGCCACCTTCGCCCGCCTGCCCGTCGCGACCAGCGAGGAGGGCGCCACCATCCGCCTTGGCGAGATTTCCCGCATCGAGGTCGGCCCGGCGGAGCCGAACGTGGTCTTCCGCTCCAACGGGCAGACCACCGTGGGCCTCGGCATCGTCTCGCAGAGCCAGGCCAACCTGCTGGAGCTGGCGGCCGGCGTGAAGGCGGAGATGGAGCGCGCGTTGAGCGAGCTGCCGGGCGGCCTCACCCTCGGCGTCAGCTATGACAGCTCCGTCTTCGTGGAAGCGGCGTTGAACGAGGTGGTAGGAACGCTGATCGCGGCGGCAGTGCTGGTGGTGGCGGTGATCCTGCTGTTCCTGGGCAGCCCGCGCGCCACCCTGATCCCGGCCATCACCATGCCGGTGGCCCTGATCGGCGGTCTGGCCGGTCTGTATGTGTTCGGCTTCTCCATCAACATCCTGACCCTGCTGGCCTTCGTGCTGGCGACCGGGCTGGTGGTGGACGACGCCATCGTGGTGCTGGAGAACATCTGGCGGCGAATCGAGAACGGGGAGAACCCCAAGGAAGCCGCCGCAAATGGCGGGTCCCAGGTGTTCTTCGCCGTTATCGCCACCACCGCGGTTCTGGTGGCCGTGTTTCTGCCCATCGGGCTTCAGACCGGCGACACCGGACGACTTTTCCGCGAATTTTCTCTGACAATCGCCGCCACGGTCGCAGTTTCCAGTCTGGCGGCCCTGACGTTGGTTCCCGCCATTTCGGGCCTGATCCTGAAGCGGCAGAAGCCGGGGCGCATCCATGCCGCCATCGACAGCGTCTTCCGTCGGATCGAGGATGCCTACCGCGGGCTGTTGGAACGGCTGGTCGACCGCAGCACCCTGGCCGTCCTGGTGCTGCTCGGCGCCGCCGTGGCCTCCGTGCTGCTGTATCGCGCCGTGCCGCAGGAACTGGTTCCGCCGGAGGATCGCGGCGGGCTGATCGTGGCGCTGAACCCGCCGGAGGGCGCCGGCTTCGATTATTCCGCCGCCTACCTGACGGAGGTGGAAGCGGAGATGCTGAAGCTGGTGGAGAGCGGGGAGGCCCGCCAGCTTCTGCTGATCCTGTTCGGCGGACCGGACCCGCGCCCCCGCGCCATCATGGCGCTGAGCGACTGGGAGGAGCGGGAGCGCAGCCAGGAGCAGATCGTGGCGGAACTGTCGTCCTATCTGGGCCAGCTTCCCGGTGTGGACGCCTTCGCCCGCGGCCGGCCCGCTTTGGGCCAGAGCGGCGGCGGCCGGCCGGTGCAGTTCGTCATCGGCGGCCCGACTTATGAGGTGCTGGCGGACTGGCGCGATCGCATCATCGAGCGGGCGGAGGAGAATTCCGGCCTGGTCGGGCTGGATGCCGACTATGATGAGCGCCGGCCGCAGATCCTGATCTCCATCGATGCCGAACGGGCGGCGGAGCTGGGCGTTCCGGCCTCCGCCATCGGCAATACGCTGCAGACCATGTTCGGCTCCCGCAACGTCACCACATTCGCGGAGCGGGGGGAGGAGTATGACGTCATCCTGCAGGCGGAGGATGCGGACCGACGCTCCCCCACCGATCTTGCCAATGTCTATGTCCGCTCCACCACCACCGGGGCCGCGATCCCGCTGTCCAACCTGATCAGCTTCACCGAGGGGGCGAGTGCCGCGGAGCTGAACCGCTTCAACCGCACCCGCGCCGTCACCATCGAAGCCGGCCTTGCCCCCGGATACTCGCTGGGCGAGGCGCTTGAATATCTCCAGCAGGTGGCGGCGGAAGAGCTGCCGGAAGGCGCATACAGCCTGGACTACAAGGGGGAGAGCCGCGACTTCCTGGAGGCGCAGTCGCAGGGCCTGTTCACCTTCGGCCTTGCCCTGCTGGTCGTGTTCCTGGTGCTGGCGGCCCAGTTCGAGAGCATCAAGCTGCCCGTCGCCATCATCCTGACGGTTCCGCTGGCGGTGACCGGCGCGCTGCTGGGGCTGTGGCTCACCGGGTTGACGCTGAACATCTACAGCCAGATCGGCATGGTCATGCTGGTCGGCATCGCCGCCAAGAACGGCATCCTGCTGCTGGAGTTCGCCACCCAGTTGGAAGCGGAAGGCAGGGATCCGCGCTCCGCGGCGGTGGAGGCGGCGGTGATCCGCTTCCGCCCCGTGCTGATGACGGCGCTCTCTACCGCCGCCGGTGCCGTGCCGCTGCTGCTGTCCGGCGGGGCGGGGTCGGAGGTGCGGACGGTGGTGGGCGTGGTGATCCTGGCCGGCATCGGCGTGGCGACGGCGCTGACCCTGCTGCTGATCCCGGCGCTGTTCCCGCTGATCCGTCGCAAGCGGGGCGGGGCGGCGCAGCCGGTGGCGGCGGAATAGGCGGCAAGCCATGGCCCGGCATCCCTATCTGGACCATTCCGGCCCGATCCCCTTCGCCCATTGCGGCGGCGGGTTGGAAGCGCCGGAGAACACGCTGACCGCCTTCGCCTATGCGGTGGATCTCGGCTATCGCTATATCGAAACGGATGTGCAGGCCACGCGCGACGGCGTGCTGCTGGTCTTCCATGATGACGAGCTGCCGCGCCTGACCGGCCTGCCCGGCCGCCCCGGCGATCATGACTGGGCGCAGTTGCGCGACGCCCGCATCCACGGGACGGAGCCGATCCCGCTGTTTGACGAGCTGCTGTCGAGCTGGCCGGACATCCGGCTGAACATCGATCCCAAGACCGATGCGGCGGCCGGGGCGCTGACCGCCCTTCTGGCGAAGCGGCCGGAGCTGCTGGACCGGATCTGTATCGGCAGCTTCTCCGGCGCCCGGCTCGCCCGCATGCGCAAGGCGCTGGGACCGCGGCTCTGCACCTCTGCCGGGCCGATGGAGGTGACCGCGCTGGCGATGCGCGGTCTCGGCCTGCCTTTTCCCCGCCCGGCGGCATTGGCGGCCCAGGTGCCGGAGCGGCACCACGGCATCCCGGTGGTCACGAAGCCATTCCTCCGTGCCGCCCACAGGCTGGACATGCCGGTCCATGTCTGGACCATCGACAGCCAAGCGGAGATGGAGCGGCTGCTGGACCTTGGCGTCGACGGCATCATGACCGACCGGCCCAGCCTGCTGAAATCCGTGTTCCAGGAACGGGGGCTGTGGCCGGCCGGATGATCCGGCCGACGCCTCACCGCTTCCCCAGCAGCTCCGCATAGACCGCCAGCGTGTCGCGGCACATCCGGTCCTTGGTGAAGTGCTGGCGGACATGGGCCATGCCGTCCAGCCCCACGGTCTGGCGCTGCGACGGGTCCAGGTCCAGCACCGCGGCGATGGCCTGGGCCAGGCTGTCAGGGTCGCCCGGCGGCACCACCAGCCCGGTCTCCCCGTCCTTCACCGTTTCCTTGACGGCCCCCAGATCGGAGACGATCACCGGCCGGCCCATGGCCTGGGCCTCCGCGATGACGCGGCCGAAGGCTTCGGGCTCGGTGCTGGCGCTGACCACCGCCTCGGCCAGCATGTAGGCGGCCGGCATGTCGGCGCAGTGGCCGACCACCCGCACCCGCCCCTCCAGCCCCAGCGCCTGCACCTTCTGCTCCAGCTCCCGGCGGTAGTCGGCGCGGCCCTGGTCGTCGCCGGCCAGCAGGGCCACCACATCGGTGCGGCCCAGCTTCGCCATGGCTTCGATCAGCACGCCCTGGCCCTTCCAGCGGGTCAGCCGGCCGGGCAGCAGGATGAAGCGGCAATCCTCCGGCAGGCGCCAGTCCGCCACCAGCTTGGCGATGCGGGATTGGCTGACATATTCCGGCGACAGGTACTGCACGTCCACGCCGCGGTGGATCAGCCGCAGCCGGTCGGGGCCGACGCCGTAATTGGCGGCCACATGCTCCGCCACAAAGGCGGAGACGGCGATCACCCGGTCGCCCTTGGCCATGACGGAGTTGTAGAGCTTCTTCCAGCGGCCCTTGAAGTTGTAGGGCGCGTGGAAGGTGGTGACGAAGGGGATGCGCGTCTCCTCCGCCGCCCAGTGGCAACTCCAGGCCGGGGCACGGGAGCGGGCGTGGATCAGCTCCACCCGCTCCTCCCGGATCAGGGCGGCCAGCCGGCGGGCGTTGCGGCGAAGGGTCAGCGGGTTCTTGCTGTCCACCGGCATGGTGATATGGCGCGCACCCGAACGCTCCAGCTCCCGCGCCATAGGGCCGCCGGCGGAAACCACCAGGGCGCGCCCGCCGGCCCGCTGGATGGCGGCGGCGATGTCGACGCAGCCGCGCTCCGCCCCGCCGGTCACCAGCGTGGGGATGACCTGCAGGATCGTAGGGCCGCCGCCGCCGAAGGTCCGGCGGATCGACTCCTCCGCCGCGTTGCCGGGCTCGGTATCGGACGGTAGGGTGCCGGGAATGGCGGCCTCTGGGGACATGGACTGGAATGCTCGGCAGCGGAAACGGCACGGAAGAAGGCGGCATTCATAGCCTGAGCCGGGGTGGCGCGAGAATAGCCTATCGGTGTCACCGGGGCCGCGGCCCCACACTTGTCTTCCTGGGCGGCTTCCGCTCCGACATGACCGGTACCAAAGCGCAGTCGCTGCATGAATGGGCCGAGCGCGCCGGCCATGGCTTCATCCGCTTCGACTACCAGGGCCATGGCGCCAGCGGCGGGGCGTGGGAGGACTGCACCATCGGCCTCTGGCGCGACGACGCCCTGGCCGTGATCGATCAGGCGACACGGGGACCTCTGCTGCTGGTGGGGTCCAGCATGGGCGGCTGGATCGCGCATCTGGCGGCCTTGGCCCGGCCGGAGCGGGTGGCCGGCATCGTCGGCATCGCCCCCGCCGCGGACTTCACCGAGCGGCTGATCTGGAACCGGTTGGGCGAGGACCAGCGCGCGGCCATGCTGCGCGACGGTTATCTGGTCCAGCCCAGCGCCTACGACCCCGCCGGCTATCGGATCACCCGCCGGCTGGTGGAGGAGGGGCGGGAGCACCTGATCCTGGGCAAGCCCATCCCCATCGACTGCCCGGTGCGGCTGCTGCACGGGCAGCGGGACGAGGACGTTCCCTGGCAGCTCTCCCTCGACCTCGCCCGCGACCTCTCGGGCAGCGACGTGCGGGTCACGCTGGTGAAGGACGGCGACCATCGGCTGTCGCGGGCGCAGGATATCGCCCTGCTGCTGCGCACGGTGGAGGAGCTGGCGGGCGGGGGCGATGCCTCGGCGTCCGCGGTTCCGGGGACGGGTCCTGGAAAGGGCGATGGCGGGCCGGCATAGGCCGGACCCGCCGCCCGCCCTCACAGGTTCAGATCAACGATCACCGGCACATGGTCGCTGGGCTTCGGCTCCCACCCGCGGGCGTCGCGCAGGATTTTCTGGCCGGCGAGGTGCCGCTTCAGGGGCGGGGTGACCCAGATATGGTCCAGGCGGCGGCCGCGGTCGCTGGCCGCCCAGTCGGCGGCGCGGTAGGACCACCAGCTATAGAGCTTCCGGTCGGCCGGCACGAAGTGGCGCACCGCATCCACCCAGTCCAGGCTGGCCTGGAGCCGCCCCAGCTTCTCCACCTCGATGGGCGTGTGGGACACCACGTCCAGAAGCTGCTTATGCGACCAGACGTCATGCTCCAGCGGGGCGATGTTCAGGTCGCCGACCAGCACCATCCGGTCCTGTGCCGTGCGGATATCGGGAAACCACGCCGTCAGCTCGTCCACGAACTGGAGCTTGTGGGCGAACTTGTCATTCACCGCCGGGTCGGGGATGTCGCCGCCGGCGGGGATGTAGAGATTGTGGATTTCGATGGGGCCCTGCGGCCCGGCGGCGAAGCGGGCGGCGACGTGCCGGCAATCCTCCTTGCCGCAGCGGTGCCAGATCTCCTTGGTCTCCAGCGCGTGGCGGGACAGGATGGCGACGCCATTATAGCTCTTCATCCCGTGGAAGTGGGTGTGCGCGTACCCCGCCGCCTCGATCTCCGCCGCCGGGAAATGCTCATCCGGGGTCTTGGTCTCCTGCAGGCAGACGACATCGGGCCGCTCCTCCTCCAGCAGCTTCAGCAGCAGGGGCAGGCGGAGGCGGACGGAGTTTATGTTCCAGGTCGCGATGCGCACGGGCAGGCTCACTCTCGGGCGGAAGGAGTGCTCCGGATGTAGAGGGCTGCTGTCGGATTGTCCACCGGCAAGGCGGCGCTACGGACGTCGGCGCAGGCGTCGCCCTCCTGCCCCAGCCGGAAGCATCGGGAAAAATCGACTGGGGTGGGGGTTAAGTAATTCGGCCGGCAAACTGTCATAATGCCGGCCGAGGCCTAGTCCGTATGAAACCGCACCAAGGTCCGGCTGTGACTGCTTATTAGCACTGCCTAAATTCTGCCATCAACATTGCGGGGGCGGGGCATGGGCACGGACGAACTTCGGACGGAGATGGAGAAGCTGGCAGCTCAGCGCGAGGCACTGGAGGCATTATGCCGGTCGCTCGACCTTGACCCGCTCACCGCACGGGTGCCGGAACTGGCTGGGAAGCCGGTAGGGCATCTGTCGTCCAGGCAAGCGGCCGCGGAATGACGGGCAGCCGTAGGTCGCAAGGAGCACGGCGGATTGCGACATTTCCTGCCGCGGGGGGCGGCAACGTCGCAATCCGGCCTTCGGCCTCCTTGCGACCTACGAGTCCGAAGTAGGTCGGTCACGCGGAGCGTGGCCGACAGGGTTGCTGGCGCTTCAGCGTCGGGGGCGGCGACATCATGAAAGATGAGAAGGATGGGAAGGATAAAAATGATGGACCGGGCGCGCCGCAGGCAGTCCTGAAGACCGGGCGGAAGCTGAGGCGGAAGCCGAACAGCCCCGCTCCATCATTTTCATCCTCTTCATCATTTTCATCTTTCTAGATGTCACCGGCCCGGCCATTCGGCCCGGCTCGCGCAGGCCGTGAGAGACGGCTTGGGATAGGGCAAGGATGGATAGGATGAATGGGATGGCGCGCCGGACCAGCGGAGCCAGCCCTTCAGCGCCTGCCCGCACCAGCGGACGAGGCGCTCTCCCTCATCCCATCCATCCCATTCATCCTTTCCAATTCCCGAACCACCTCCCTCCACAAGGAGGACGGGGCCAGATGGCCCGGACATCCTTGCCATCCATTGGGATTGGCAGGCGGCGTCGGGCTTCGCCGCGCTCAGCCCCGACCTACGGCATGTCGGGAAGCCGCCGCATGACCCCTTCCTCCCCCGAATCCTGGAGGAACCGCACGGGCGGCGGAAAGCGTATAGCGGGAGCAAGTGCGATAGTTGCGGGAAAGGCATCCGCCGTAGGTCGGATCGAGCCCCCGGCGATGATCCGACACACCACCGCCGGTCTTCGCCACTGTGTCGGATTGGCGCGCTGCTTGATCCGACCTACGAGCTGCCGTAGGTCGCAAGGAGCGTAGCGGATTGCGACATTTCCAATCGCGGGAGGGCGATGTCGCAATCCGGCCTTCGGCCTCCTCGCGACCTACGAATTATGGCGCCGGGCCCGGAAATACCTGAGCTTTGGTGTCCGTGGCATCTAAAATGAGGATGATGAACTGAGTGCGCCTCAGGCATTGCTCTAGACTGGGCATGTCCGAGCCTCAGCCGAATGGCCCTGCTTCATCATTTTCATCTTTCTAGATGTCACCAGCCCAGCCATTTGGCCCGATTAGCACAGGCATTGGCAGGTAGCGTCGGGCTTCGCTGCGCTCGGCGCCGACCTACGGGGCGGGGTCCCAGAGCGAAGCGCCCCGGTGTTGAAACCCCACAAGAAAAAGGCCGCGGGATCGCTCCCACGGCCCTTGTCCAACGGCTATCGGTCAAGCCCTCACTGACAGGCCAGACACTCCTCATAATCCGTGCTCGCCGCAGGCATCGCGGCATCCGCGTCCTTCTTGGCCTTGCGGGCCGCGATGGCTTCGCTCTTGTCGCTCTCGGCGCGCTGCACGGAGAGGGAGCGGCAGTAGTAGAGGCTCTTGACGCCCTTCTTCCAGGCCTGGAAGTGAATCTGGTGCAGGTCGCGCTTGTGCACGTCGGCCGGCAGGAAGAGGTTCAGGCTCTGGCTCTGGCAGATGAAGGGCGTGCGGTCGGCGGCGAGGTCGATCAGCCAGCGCTGGTCCAGCTCGAACGCCGTCTTGAAAGTGTCCTTCTCCAGATCGTCAAGGAAGTCCAGATGCTGGACCGAGCCGCCATGCAGCGTGATGTCGGACCAGGTGTCCTCGTCGTTGCGGCCGTACGTCTCCAGCACCTTCTCCAGATGCTTGTTGCGGATGGAGTGGCTGCCGGACAGGGTCTTGTGGGTGAAGGCGTTGGCGGCCGTGGGCTCGATGCCGGGGCTGGTGCCGCCGCAGATGATCGAGATGCTGGCCGTCGGCGCGATGGCGATCTTGTTGGAGAAACGCTCCTTGCTGCCATACTCGGCGGCGTCGGGGCAGGGGCCGCGCTCCTCCCCCAGCTTCAGGCTGGCGGCGTCGGCCTGGCGCTTGATGTGGGCGAACATGCGCTTGTTCCACACCTTGGCCATCACCGATTCGAGCGGAACGTTCTGGCCCTGCAGGAAGCTGTGGAAGCCCATCACGCCGAGGCCCACCGACCGCTCCCGCATGGCGGAATACTTGGCGCGCGCCATGTCGTCCGGGGCCTTCGCGATGAAGTCCGTCATGACATTGTCGAGGAAGCGCAGCGTGTCCTCGATGAAGGTGGGGTGGTCCTGCCAGTCCAGGAAATATTCCAGGTTCAGGGAGGAGAGGCAGCACACGGCCGTGCGCTGCTGGCCCCAGGGGTCCAGGCCCGTCGGCAGCGTGATCTCGCTGCACAGGTTGGACATCTTCACGTTCAGGCCGGCCAGCTTGTGATGCTCCGGGATCGCCCGGTTCACATGGTCGATGAACAGAAGGTAGGGCTCGCCGGTCTCGATCCGGGCGGTGAGGATGCGGATCCAGAGATGGCGGGCGGAGATGCGGCGGATGACGCTGCCGTCCTTGGGGCTGGTCAGCGCCCATTCCTCATCCGCCTCCACCGCGCGCATGAAGGCGTCGGGGATGGCGATGCCGTGGTGCAGGTTCAGCGCCTTGCGGTTCGGGTCGCCGCCGGTGGGGCGGCGCATCTCGATGAACTCCTCGATCTCGGGATGCGAGACCGGGATATAGCAGGCGGCCGAACCGCGGCGCAGGCTGCCCTGGCTGATGGCGAGGGTGAGCGAATCCATCACGCGGATGAAGGGGATGACGCCGGAGGTCTTGCCGTTGCCCTTCACCCGCTCCCCGATGGAGCGGAGGTTGCCCCAGTAGGAGCCGATGCCGCCGCCCTTGGCCGCCAGCCACACATTCTCGTTCCACAGCCCGACGATGCCCTCCAGCGAATCGCTGGCCTCGTTCAGGAAGCAGGAGATCGGCAGGCCGCGCTCCGTCCCGCCATTGGACAGGACCGGGGTTGCCGGCATGAACCAGAGCTTGGAGATGTAGTCGTAGAGCCGCTGCGCATGCGCGGTGTCGTCGGCATAATAGCTGGCGACGCGGGCGAACAGGTCCTGGAACGACTCGCCGGGCAGCAGATAGCGGTCGGTCAGCGTGGCCTTGCCGAACTCGGTCAGCAGCGCGTCGCGCGAACGATCCACAACAACGGCCGGGCGGTTGCCCACCTGCACCTGGCCGAAAACGTCGCCACCCTGAGCCAGCTTCTTGTACATGTCCCCATCGCGCATGAGTTATCCCCGTTTTCAACAACCGCGCCGCTGTGGATAAAACGCCTACTGGCCCAAGATGTTGCGGCGACGGGGAGGGATGGTACCAAATCTCGGGGCCCTGCCAAGCGCCAAATTTGCCGTGACGGAATTTGGCTCAGCCGCCGACGTGGTTGCCGCAGGGGGGATGCGGGGGTAGGATTCCGGCCTGTCGGGGGCACCGATCCCGCCTCTTCCTGCCAGGGAGAGGGCCGGAACCGGGCGGCTTCCACCGACGCGAGGGGCAGCGGAAAAGGGCGGCGGATGTTCATCGAATGCTCCAACCTGATCACCCGGAATCCGGCGGGGCTGCATTACGGCATGGCCGTGGCCGATGTGGACGGGGACGGGCGGGACGAGATCGTGATCGCCGGCTATGACGGGCCGAACCGAATCCTGAAATGGGACGGCTCCGGGCTGGTCGATCTGGGCCTCGAGGCTCTGGCGGATGCGGGGGCCAAGGCCGTGGGTGTGGCCTGCGGCGACCTGGACGGGGACGGGCGGGAGGAAATCTACATCCTGAACACCGACGCCTATGGCGGTACGAAGGGCGTGTCCGACCGGCTGTTCGCCTGCTTCGGCCAGCGTTGGGTGGACCTGTTCAGCCTGCAGGAGAACTGGCCGGCGATGAACCGGCATTCCGGCCGCTCCATCGCCGTGATCGACCGCACCGGCGGGGGCCGCTACGGATTCGCGGTGGCCAGCTTCGGCGGGCCGATCAAGCTGTATGAGCTGGACGACCACGGCCGCCTCGCCGACATGGCGGAGGAGGTCGGGCTGGATGTGGAGGCCAGCGCCCGCTCCCTCCTCGCCGCCCCGCTGGTGGGGGACCGGCCGGACCTGTTCGTGGGCTGCGAGTTGGGGCCGAACCTGTTCTTCCACAACACGGGGGAGGGGGAGTTCGAGGAGATCGCGGCCGATTGGGGCCTTGCCGATCCCGGCGGAAGTGCCCGCGGCGTGGCGCTGGTGGACGGGGACGGGCTGTTCGACCTTGTGCTGGGCAACTGGCAGGGGCGGAACCGCATGTACCAGCAGCGGCCCGGCGGCGGCTTCGCCGACATCGCCCCGCCGGTGCTGGCCGAACCGGGCCGGGTGCGCACCGTGATCGCCGCCGACTTCGACAATGACGGGCAGGAGGAGCTGTTCCTCAACATGTTCGGGGAGCCGAACCGGCTCTATGCCTGGCGGGAGGAGCGCTGGGTGCAGGTGGATATCGGCGATGCGGCGGAGCCGGCGGGGCTTGGCACGGCGGCGGTGGTCACCGACCTGGACGGGGACGGCCAGCTCGAACTGCTGATCGCCCATGGGGAGGATTCGCCGCAGCCGCTGACGCTCTATATCGCGGAGCCGCGGGGATACCACTGGCTGCGGGTGCGGCCGCTGACCCGGGCGGGCGCGCCGGCGCGGGGGGCGATCGTGAAGCTCACCGCCGGCGGGCGCACCCAGATGCGGGCCATCGACGGCGGCTCCGGCTATCTCTGCCAGATGGAGCCGGTGGCCCATTTCGGGCTGGGCGAGCTGACCCGGGTGGAGCGGGTGGAGGTGCGCTGGCCGGATGGGGAGACGGTGCGGATCGACCATCCCCAGACCTGCCAGGCGCTGACCGTCCCGCACCCGAAGGCGTGAGCGGAAAGAATGGGGCGGCTATTCCCGCCCCGGCTCTCCCGCCCGGTACCAGAATCGAACGATAGCCAAGGCCAGGGCGGCGTAGGCGATATAGCCGATCAGGGTCAGCAGGGTTTCCGCCGGCGTGAACATGCCGCCGTCGGACAGCAGCAGCGAGAACAGCAGCACCGGCGCCAGCACGGTATAGACCAGGGCAGCGCCATAGCCGGCGACGGCTCCGGACTTTCGCCAGCTCTCCACCAGCGCGCCCGGCCGGCCGAAGGCCACCGGCACCAGCCCGGGCAGCAGCCGGGCCAGCACGAAAGTCACCGCGGCATAGCCGATCAGCGTGCCGATGACCGCCATCAGTCCGGCCCCGAATCCGCCGGCCTCCGCGTCGCCGCCGCTCCCGACCCCGAAGGCCACGCCGCCCGCCCCGGCCAGGGTCATGGCGATGAAGCTCATCAGCATCACTGCGGGGATGGTGGCCAGCCCGACAAGGATGGACCAGCCGAAATAGCGGAATTCACTGGCTCCGAAGGCCGGCTCCAGGAAACCCGCCCCCGGCTCCCCTGTCATGGCCCAGCGGGTGGTCTGCACCATCAGGCGGATGGTGGCCCAGATGCTGAAGATTACCCAGGCCAGCAGGAACCAGACGTTCCGCGCCACCCAGGCCTCCATCGCGGGGTCCCCGCCCTCCGCCATGGCATCCGCCGGAATGGGGTCGGTGACGCCGATCCAGAGTTGCAGGGCCAGGGCCAGCAGCAGCGGCACGCCGCCATGCCGCAGGAAGCGCCCCGGCTCCATCACCACGGCCGTCCAGGAAAGCGCCCCTTCCCGAACAGCCCCGCGCACGCTTCCCCCCAAATCGGCCATCGCCCGGTCCGTTTCCTTGTTCCGCTTTGCGCGAAAGTGGGGCGGGAGACCTGCTGGATCAACCGCCATTCCGCCGCACGCCTCAGCCGTCCGGCGTAGCGCCGTCTCAGTACACGATGATCAGCCGCACCGGGATGGTCCAGCGGTCGCCCGATTCGTTCAGGCCGGCAAGGCCGAGCGGGGCGAGGGTGGAGTCGTCGTCCTTCAGCTCGAACTCGTATTGCAACCCGGTCTCCAGCCCCAGCGCCACGCCGCGGAAATTGTTCCGCCAGCCGAAGGTGAAGCCCACCGTGGGGACCCAACTGCTGTCGTAGAACCGGCTCTCCACGCTGTCTGGCAGGCCCAGGGCGGGCAGACCGGCGGAGGTGAAGGTGGCGTCGATGGATTCGACATACCGCACCCCGCCATTGACGGCGACATAGGGGAAGAAGCCGGTTCCGACCTCGAAATAACGCCGGTAATAGGCTGCGGCCGTATAGGCTTGGTAATCGTCGAATTCGGCGGACAGCACATCCGTGCCCACAGTACCGATATCCAGCCCCTGGCCTTCCGCCGTGCTCCACCCCAGGGTCAGGCCGATCTGGCTGCGGGAATCCAGGCCCAGGGCGATGTCGGCCTGGACGTTGAGCGTATAATCGTAGACATCGCCCCAGTCGCGCGACTCGACGGCGACCGGACCGGCGACGCCGCCGCCATGGAACTGGCTGCCCAGGTCGAACTCCGGGCCGCCGGTGATGGCGAAGGCGATTTCCCCCGCCGCGGGCAGGCGGCTGTCCTGCGCCAGGGCCGGGCCGGCGCCGAGACCGAGGGTGAGCAGCGCCAGCGCGCCGAGGCGGTGCGGGTGGGTCATGTCCAGGGCTTTCCTGCGTGGTTGTCCGTCATGAACGCCCCATCAGACGGGATCGGCGCATCCGACGCCATTCCCCATCCGGCCTGCCCCTTTGGTGAAGGCGTGGGATCGGCTAGCTTGGCAGGCTGTTGGTCCAGCCCAGTCCACCCGGAGCCCACCACCCATGCCGCGCCCTGTTCCCGACGCCCTGCGCACCCTGACCGTCAGCGTGGAGAGTTTTCCCATCCGCGGGACCTTCCGCATCTCCCGCGGGTCGAAGACCGAGGCGCGGGTGGTGGCGGCGGAGATCACCGACGGCAGCGTCACCGGCCGGGGCGAATGCGTGCCCTATGCCCGCTATGGCGAGACGGTGGAGGAGGTGGCGGAGAGGATCGCCGCCCTGGCGGAGGATGTGGCGAACGGCATGGACCGGGACGGGCTGCAGGCCGTGCTGCCGCCGGGTGCTGCCCGCAACGCGCTGGACTGCGCCTTCTGGGACCTGGAGGCCAAGCTGACCGGCGTGCCGGCCTGGCAGATCGCCGATCTGGCGGACCCGCCCGGCCCGGTCAGCACCGCCTTCACCCTGTCCATCGACACGCCCGACGCCATGCGGCAGGCGGCGGCCGGATCGGCGGCCAAGCCGCTGCTGAAGCTGAAGCTGGCCGGGGACGGGCTGGACCTGGAGCGGGTGCGGGCGGTGCGGGAGGGGGCGCCCCGGTCCCGCCTGATGGTGGACGCCAATGAGGGTTGGACCCTGGACGATCTGGACCGCCTAGCCCCGGAGTTCCATGCCATGGGCGTGGAGATGATCGAGCAGCCGCTGCCCGCGGCGGACGACGACGCCCTGTTGGGGTGGCGCGGGCCGGTGAAGCTGGGGGCGGATGAGAGCGTGCACGGGCTGGACAGCCTGGACCGGCTGCGCGGCAAGTATCAGGTAGTCAACATCAAGCTGGACAAGACCGGCGGCCTGACCGAGGCGCTGGCCCTGAAGCAGGCGGCGGAGGCGGCCGGGCTGGAGGTGATGGTGGGCTGCATGGTCGCCACCTCCCTGGCCATGGCCCCGGCCATGCTGTTGGCGCAGGGAGCCGCCTGGGTGGATCTGGACGGGCCGCTGCTGCTGGCCCGCGACCGGGAGCCGGGGCTGCGCTATGACGGCACGACCGTCCACCCGCCGGAAGCGGAGCTTTGGGGATAGGGGCGGGTCAGCCCACGATCAGGGAAACGATCAGAACGTCCTGCACCTGCCGGCCCACCACGTCCTGGGAGATGCGCAGGATGCGGGTCTTCAGAGCCTGCGCCCCCTCGGCCCCCACGCGGCCCCCGTGGCCCAGCGGCAGGTCCCAGCCTTCCCGCAGGATGGTGCCCACCAGCTTGGGCTGGAGCGCCTGCACGGACTCCTTGCTGGTCGGCAGGTCCAGCACCAGATCGGCGACCACCCGCGCATAGGTGAAGGGACCCGTCTCCGCCACCGGCAGCATGAGGGGGGTGAGCCGGAAGTGGTTGTCCGGCGGGCGGATAGCCGCCGCCAACGCCGGCAAGGGCGCTCCCAGCAGGCCGGCCGCGGGGGCAAGGGCCAGCATCCGCAGCAGGCGGCGCCGGAACGGCTGGGCAGGGCTGGGCATTGTCACGGAAAGACCGGCAAGCTGTGGTCGGGCCATATCGAAAGTGTTATGGCCGTTGACGGGCCCGGTCAACGCCCATCATGCCCGCCGATGCCGATGTCACCGCCTCGGCGGGGCGGGCGGAGCCGCGGAGGCGGATGTCAACTGCCGCCAGCGCCACACGGAAAACGCCCCCAGGACCAGGGCGAAGAACAGGGCGCCGTGCAGGGTCAGAAGCACCGCCATCGCGGCCATGCAGGCAAGGGAGGTGACGTCCCAGAGCTGGCGCTGGCCGATCCGGACCAGTTGCATGCCCGAAATGGCGCTGGTGCCGATGCCCAGCAGCAGCGCGAGCAGCACGGCGGCGGTTTCCTCCGCCCCCATATCCAGCGTGGAGGCGCGGAGCAGGGTCGCAGCCAGGATTGCATCGCCGGCGATCTTCAGCGCGACAGGGTTCAGGGGAAACCGGTTCCCCTTGGCTCCTTGCTTGTCGTCCAACACGTTCATTCCGCAGCTTTCCCACTCGTTCAGGGCCGTTTCCGGCCCATCCCTCATATGGTCGCGGCGGCCATCCCCTGCAACCACCGGCGAGGTCGGCAAGGGCGGGCGGAACAGCGCATTAACCATACTGAAAGAGCTACGGCATCACTCTCCCGGATATCCCATTTTTGCCCTGGAGAGGAGCCGGTCTCCCATGCGGACCCGCACAGCCCTGCGCCTGATCGGACTCGTCGCGGCCGGTTTCCTGCTGATTGCCGCCACGCCGGGCTCGGCTGGCCCTGGGCAGGGCCCCCAGCCGACCTGGCGCGTCAGTTGTCCGGAGCGGCCGGCGGACAACGGCGCACGTTTCTGCACCGTCACGGCGCGCGCCTCCGTTCTGGACAATCGCGGCATCCGCCGGCCCGCCGATGTGATCCTGCATGTGGATGGCCGCTGCACCAGCCTGCATGCGGATCTTCCCACCGAGCTGGATGAGGGCCGGCCGGCATGGCTCCAGGTGGACGATGGGACAGCCCAGCCCTTCTACCGCCCGGCGGAGCTGCGTCATCTGGCCGATGCGCTGGATGCCAGGAAGCCGCCGCAGCGCAGCGTAGCGCCGGAGCTGGCGGGCTTCTGGCGGGAGGTGCAGACCGGTGCGATGGGCGGGGCCGATGCGGCGACGACGGAACTGATCTCCCGCTTTGCGCGGTTGAAGGAAGGGCGGAAGCTGGGCATCGGCTGCGAAACCACGGCGCGGCTGCTGCCGGCGCTGCTGGCCGGGCGGGAACTGCGTCTTGGCTACCATGCCGCCTCCAGAGGTCCGGCCGAGCCCTACCATTGGGCGCTCCGCGACCGGAGGGAGGTGCTTGTCCGCCTGGGTGACCTCCGCCCGGCATTGGATTCGCTCCCGCCGCTCCGCTAGGCTGCCGACGGGAGCGCGCCGATCCATTCTTGCGGGCGCGGCTGTTTATCCTTTGCAGCAGGATACCCGTGGCGGGAAGGGGGAGGTGTGGGCCTATTCCGGTTCCGGTGGAGGCGAAAGGGCGCGTCGGACGACGCTCCGGCCAGCGTGCCCGCCGGCCAGCGCATCTATGCCATCGGCGACATCCATGGCCGCTCGGACCTTCTGGATCTGCTGATGCGGCGGATCTCCGCCGATGCGCGCACGGCAGCCCGCGGCCTCCAGCACACGCTCGTTTTCCTGGGCGACTATGTGGACCGTGGGCAGGACAGCGCCGGCGTGCTGGAACGGTTGTCCGCCGGGCCGCCGCCGGGGTTCGGCATGGTCTGCCTGCGCGGCAACCACGAAGCGGTGATGCAGCGGTTCCTGACCGACCACTCGGTCGGGCCGGCCTGGCTGAGCTTCGGCGGCGTGGAAACGCTGGCCAGCTACGGCATCCGACCGCGTCCCGATCTGGACCAGGAGCGGTGGCTGCCCATCGCCCGCTCCGAACTCGCCCGCACCCTGCCCCAGCCGCACCATGCGTTCCTGCAAGGACTGAGGCTGCATCTGCGCGTGGGCGGCTACCTGTTCGTTCATGCCGGCATCCGGCCCGGCGTGAAGCTGGAACGGCAGAAGCCGGAAGATCTGCTGTGGATTCGGGATGCATTCCTGGACAGCACGGCCCGCCACGGCATGACCGTCGTGCATGGCCATACGGTGGTGCGCGAACCGGAGGTGCGGCCCAACCGCATCGGCATCGACACCGGCGCCTATGCCTCCGGCCGGCTGACCTGCCTGGTTCTGGAAGGCACGGAGCGGCGTTTCCTGACCACCTGAGATTCCTGCGGGCGGGGTGGTTCCGCACGGAGGAGTAGCCCAATCGTCAGGATACCGAAAGCGACTGTTCCAATTCCCATTCGAAAGAGATGTAATCTACGGCTGTTTGTTGATCCCGCTTCAGCCGGAGCCTTGTCTTGCGCTTCCTGCGCAATCTGTTCGGTCGTCGCACCCCGGCGACGCCCGTTGAGCCTTCCGCGCCACCAGCGGCGGAACAGCCGCCCCATGTCCCTGTTCCTCCACCCCCGCCGCCTCTCCCGGAACAGCCTGCGACCGTGCCGATGAATCTGCTGACCAAGGCCAGCCACGACCTGCGCCAGCCTTTCCAGGCCATGCGCCTGTTCCTGCACCTGCTGGAATCGAAACTGACCGATCCCGGCCAGCACGAACTGGCGCAAAGGCTGGAGCAGGCGCTGGATTCCGGCGAGGGGATGCTGAACAACCTTATCGAGATGAACGCGCTGGAGGTGGGCAAGCTGAAGCCCAACCCGGTTGAGGTGGAACTCGGCTCCCTGATGGCGCGGCTGGGACAGGAGTTCGCGGCGGAGGCGGAGGCGAAGGGCCTGACGCTACGGGTGGTCCGCTCCACCGCCAGGGCGCGTACCGATGCCATGATGCTGGAGCGCATGCTGCGCCAGCTGCTGGTCAATGCCGTGCGGCATACGGAACAGGGCCGCGTGCTGCTGGGCGTGCGCCGCCGCGGGGCGGAGCTGGAAATCCAGGTGCTCGACACCGGTCCCGGCATCCCCGAAGACAAGCGGGAAGAGGTTTTCGCGCCCTTCGTCCGGCTTCCCGGGTCGGAGAAGCGTCAGGGTCTCGGCCTGGGCCTTGCCATCGTTCGGCGGTCGGCGGAAATGCTGGGCCATGGGGTCGAACTCCGTTCCCCGTCCGGCAAGGGCGCCTGCTTCGCGGTGCGGCTGCCGCCGGCCGACGGGGCGGCGGCGGAGAAGGCGGAAACGGTGCAGGCTGCACCGGCGACTGTCGCCGAGCCTGCGCTTCCGCTCCTGATCGCGGTTGCGGAGGACGATCGGCTCCAGCTCGCGGCTCTGGACGGCATGCTGCGGGAATGGAACCTGGAACCGGTGGCCGCCCCCACGCGGGAAGCGCTGATGGCGGCGCTGGCAAAGGCCGGACGCCCGCCGGCGCTGGTCGTCACCGATTACAGGCTGCCGGGCGGGGCATCCGGCCCCGACGTGATCCGGGATGTGCGCGCCGCCTACGGGGCCGGCATTCCCGGCCTGCTGCTGACCGGCGACAACCACCCGGACACGCTGGCGGAGGCCGAGGCGGCGGGGCTGGTGCTGGTGCAGAAACCGATCCACCCCGTGCGCCTGCGCCGCGCGGTGGATGCGGCGCTGGGCCGGACGAAACGGTAGGCAGTACCCGGCCGCCCCGGATCAGTCGCGGAAGTTCACGTATTGAAGGGGCTGCTCGATGTTCAGCCCCTTCACCATGGCGATGGCGGCCTGGAGATCGTCGATCTTCTTGCCGCTGACGCGCAGTTCGTCGCCCTGGATGGAGGCCTGGACCTTCATCTTGCTGTCCTTGATCGCCTTGACGATCTTCTTCGCAAGCTCCTGGTCGATGCCCTGCTTGACCTTGACCACTTGGCGCATGGTCATGCCGCCGGCTTCCTGCTCCTTGCCCCAGTCGAGCGCGCCGGGGTCCAGCTTGCGGCGGACGAAATAGCCCTTCAGCATTTCCTGGAGCTGCTCAAGCTTGGTCTTGTCCTCGGTCTGGATGGTGATTTCGTTCTCCTTGCGCTCGATCGTGGTCTTGGAACCCTTGAAGTCGAAGCGGTTGGACACCTCGCGCAGCACGCCGTCGATGGCGTTCTGCACCTCGGCGAGTTCGGTTTTGGAGACGATGTCGAAGGAGGGCATGGGCGGCTCTCATCCAGTCCGGCAGTGAAAATCGGCGCGGAGACTAGCAAAGCCGGCGGCGATGCGCACGCCCGCAACATGCATCAGCGCCGACATCCGGACCGGCTGTCCTGCGCGCGGATAGGTCCGGAAAGCCGGGCGGCAAGCTCGCAGGCGCCTGCGGCCCGCGGGTAGCCGCCCCCCGCGAATCGCAGGAACCCCTTTCCCAGGCCTCTGTTGAGCGGGTCGCGACGATCCCAACAAAAGGGGCCACGAACAATGAGCAACTATTCAACCGGGCAGGAAGCCGATCGCTACGGCGCCGATGTCTACGGCACGTCCGACTATGGCGATGGATACCGCAGCCGGGACTATGACAGCAATGGCGGCATGCAGTCCCGCCGGCGCGGCCAGGGCACCGGCGCGGCCTACCAGATGGCGCCGATGGTGGTCGGCGGTCTGATGGCGGCACTCGGCCTGAAGCGGGGCGGCTGGCTTGGCTACGGCATCGCCCTGGCTGGCCTGGGCGTCATGCAGCAGAGCTTCAGCGGCCGTTCGGACGTCTATGAGTGGATCGGCATGGGCGACAAGGTCGACCATGAGAGCCGGGCCGTCACGGTCAGCCACGCGGTCACCATCGACAAGCCGGCCAGCGAGCTCTACGCCTACTGGCGCGACTTCTCCAACCTGTCGAACTTCATGGAGAACCTGGAGCGGATCGAGGTGATCGACCGCGACCATTCCCGCTGGACCGCCAAGGGTCCGGCCGGCATGACCGTCTCCTGGGAGGCTGAGGTCACCGACGACCGCCCGGACAGCCGCATCGCCTGGCGCTCCAAGCCGGGCGCGGACGTGCCGAACTGGGGCCATGTGGAATTCCGTCCGGCCCCGCGCGGCGGCACCGAAGTCCATGCCGTCATCCGGTACGAGCCGCCCGCCGGCATGCTGGGCCGCGCGGTCGCCAAGATGCTGGGCCGCGAGCCGCAGCAGCAGATGAAGGACGACCTCGCCCGCTTCAAGCGGATGATGGAGACCGGGCAGGGCAGCCTGCACGCCTCCAACTCCATGGCCGGCGCCTACAGGTAAGGTCGAACGGCGGGACGGGCCATGGTCCGTCCCGGCCTTCTGGAACAGCCTGTGCCAGATACGGCCCGCCTTTGGAGTGGAACGTCCATGCCGACCATCGTCTATGCCTACCAGGGTGCGCGCGACCAGGCGCTTGAACAGGAGATACTGGACGAGTTCGACGGCGCCCGATGCGTGACCGCCACGCCCAACATGCAGGGAATGGTGGAGGTGACGCTGGAGCTGCCGGCCGGGCAGGAGCTGGATGCCGTGCACCGCCTGCGCGCCTGGCCGCGCATCGTGGATGCGGCCCGCGGTTCCTTCGGCGAAGGGGCCTGACCGGCCCCAGGTCTTGCGCCAGCGCGCCTTCATCCCCATTTCCAGCATGAAACGGGGAGAACGGGAGAGTAGCTGCTGAAAGTCCCAAGAAGTTCAAGGGTTTTTATCGGGCGAGGCATCGGTGGGTGCGAGTCCGATTCCTGTTGAATCCTGGGGCGCTTCTCCCAATATCAAGTTCTGACCTCCAACATTGCATGTCGGGGACGTTCCATGGTGAACCAATATAATCGGTACGCGGCTCCTGGCCGTGCCATCGATCAGGCCCAGTACGATGAGGGCCTGCGCCAGCACATGCTGCGCGTCTACAACTACATGTGCGTCGGCCTCGGGATCACCGGTCTGGTCGCCTTCCTCGGCGCCAGCTCGCCGGCCTTCGTCAACGCCGTCTACGGCACGCCCCTTCAGTGGGTGGTGATGCTGGCCCCGTTGGCCTTCGTCTTCGTGCTGAGCTGGAACTTCCACAAGATGAGCTTCTCCACGCTACAGGCACTGTTCTTCGTGTTCTGCGGCCTGATGGGCTTGTCGATGATGTACATCTTCCTGGTGTACTCGGGCGCCAGCATCGCACGCGTGTTCTTCATCACCGCGGGCATGTTCGCGGCGACCAGCCTGTACGGCTATACGACCAAGAAGGACCTGTCCGGTATGGGCTCCTTCCTGTTCATGGGCCTGATCGGCATCCTGATCGCCGGGCTGGTGAACATCTTCCTGCAGTCCTCCGCGCTCCAGTTCGCGATCTCCGTGATCGGCGTGCTGGTGTTCACGGGCCTGACCGCCTGGGATACCCAGCGGATCAAGGAGACCTATGACGAGGGCTTCGGGGCGGAAAGCAACGGAAAGCTGGCCGTCATGGGCGCGCTGGGGCTGTATCTGAACTTCATCAACATGTTCCAGTTCCTGCTCCAGCTCTTCGGCAACCGCGAGTAAGAGCCGCGGAACGGGCGCTGCTCTCAGCGCCCCGGCATGTGAACGGTACGGCAGCCGCCCGGGGGACCTTCCTCCGGGCGGTTTGCGTTTGGGCTTACGTCCGGACCATGCGGATGCGCGCTTGACCAAGGTTCGGCTGCATACAATCTCCCATGCGGTGCGGAGCCTTGCTCCGCTCTCGACAGAGGAATTCCCTTGTCAGCCCCTGTTTCCGACGATCCGCACGACCACCCGCCCGGCGATCCGACGCTGAAGGAGGAAAGGCGGCTGAACCGCCGATTCCGCCGGCTGGAGGGGCTGCTGCCCCGGCCCATGGGCAAGGGAGTGCGCGGCCTGCGCAAGCCCGGCCTCTGGATGGTGCGCATCCCTGTGGGCCTGCTGCTGATCATTGGCGGTTTTTTCAGCTTCCTGCCGGTGCTTGGGCTCTGGATGCTGCCGCTCGGCCTGCTGCTGCTGGCCGTGGACCTGCCCTTCCTCCAGGCCCCTGTCTCCCGCGCCATGGTGCGGGTGGAACGCTGGTGGCAGAACTTCCGGCGGCGGCATCGGTCCGACGATTCTCAGGACCCGGCCTGACCGGCCGGACTCAGCACCACGACATTTTTCCCTTCGCCCCAGCAGCGGTGGCATTCGGCAACCGCCTCGGCCAGATCGTCCGGGCTGTCGGGGTCGCCGGGCAGGAACACGGCGATGCCCTTGTTGCCGGTGTTCAGCGATAGGACCAGCCGCCGGCCCGGCTCCGTCTCCGCCCCCATGACGACGAAGCGGCCGCCCTGGTCCCGGATCATGTGGGCCAGATCGGACGTGCCCGCGGTGGCGCGGGTCACCAGGACGATGTGGCGCTCGGTCAGCTCGGTCGTGATGGTGGGCATTCGGCGTCTGTCAGGCGGCGGGCAGGGCGTCGGCCGGCCGGGTCTTGCGCCGGCGGACCAGTACCCCATAGCGCGGCGCCGCCAGGATCGCCAGTGCAAGGAACGCACCCGCCAGCGTCGCGATCATGCCGGCCGCGTTGACGGAATTCTGGAAGCCCAGCCAGCCCGGCCCGAACGCCCCCAGCACATAGCCGCCGATCCCCGCCGCCCCGCCGAACAGCAGCGACAGCCGGATCTGTGCTCCCAGCCGGTCGGTCAGCATCCGGGCCGTGGCCGCGGGGCAGATCAGCATGGCGATGACCAGGATGGACCCCACCGCCTCGAACGCGGCGATGGCGCAGGCGGCGGTCAGGGCGACAAGCCCGTGCTGGATCAGGGCGGAGTTGATGCCCTGGAGATCGGCCAGGGCCGGGTCGAAGCTGGCGATGGTCAGCTCCTTGAAGAACAGGGTGATCAGCAGGGCGGCCAGCACGAACACGGCGGCGAGCTGCCAGACCTCCCGCGGCAGGGTGAGCCAGATGGCGGGATCGGCCAGATCGCCCCAGCCCTGCGGGCCGAACCAGAGGATGTCCTCCAACTGGCCGTACAGCACGCAATCGGCGTCCAGATCCACGGCGTGGGCGGCCCCCTGCTCGATCAGCAGCACGCCCAGGGCGAACAGGCCGGTGAAGACGACGCCCATGGCCGCTCCCGGTTCGATCCGGCCGACGCGGCGCACCAGCTCGATCAGGAAGCCGGCCACCAGTGCGGCCACCAGCGCGCCGGTCAGCATCGGCATGGTGTCGCGGGTGCCGACCACCAGGAAGCCGGCCACGATGCCGGGCAGCACGGCATGGCTGATGGCGTCGCCCATCAGGCTCTGCCGCCGCAGAACCAGGAAATTCCCCACCAGCGCGCAGGACAGGCAGGCCAGGGTCGCGGCCAGGATGGCGGGCAGGTCGATGCTCAGGAACGGGTTCACGGCCCGGCCTCCCCGCGCGCGATGACGCCCTTGACCTGCTCCCGCCGGATCGCGCGGGCCAGCAGCCCGCGGGCGGGTCCCAGCAGCAGGCTCAGGAAGAACAGCAGCGTGGCAACCAGCACGATGACGGCCCCCGCCGGCAGATCGGCATAGCTGGCGGACAGCCACGCCCCGATCAGGCCGGACAGGCCGCCGACGGTTCCCGCCACCGCCAGCATGACCGGCAGGCTGTCGCTCCAGAAGCGGGCAGCGGCCGGCGGGGTGATCAGCATGGCGATGATCAGGATCAGCCCCACGGTCTGCAGGCCCACCACGGTCACCAGCGTGACCAGCGCCATCAGCGCCAGATCGATCCGCCCCGCGGGCCAGCCCTGGACCCGGGCGAACTGCTCGTCGAAGGCGACCAGCCGCAGCTCCTTGAACAGGATCGCGACCGCGGCGACGGCCGCCAGGGCCAGCAGCCCGAGACCGATGGCCTCCGACGCCCGCATGCCCGCGGTCTGGCCGAAGATGAAGCTCTCGATCCCTGCCGCCCCGCCGGTGGGCAGGGCCTGCACCACGGACAGCAGCACTACGCCGATGCCGAAGAACACGGACAGCACGGCCCCGATGGCCGCATCCTCCGCCAGCCTTGTATGGCGGGTGATCGCCTGGACGGCGACGACGCCCAGCCAGCCGCTGATCGCCGCCCCCGCCAGCAGCAGGGGCAGGGACCGCCCCTCCACCCCCAGCAGGGCGCCGACGATGAAGGCCCCGGCCAACCCCGGCAGGGTGGCATGGGACAGCGCGTCGCTGACCAGCGACCGCTTCCGCAGCAGCATGAAGCACCCCACCACCCCGGCGGCAACGCCCAGCGCCGTCGCCCCGAACAGCACGACCAGGGTGTTGTAGGGGATCATGGGCGGACTCCGCCGTCCCGTAGATCGGATCGAGCCCACGGGGCGCTGATCCGACGCGGTGGTGTCGATCGGAAGCTCCGTGTCGGATCGGCGCATTGCCTGATCCGACCTACGGAACGGAGCCCGGCCCGCATCACAGCCCCACCACCCAGGGCTCCCGCCCGCGCTGGCCGTAGGCGAGGCGGAGGTTTTCCTCGGTCAGGGTGTCGGCCACCGTGCCGGCGGCGATCAGGCGGCCGTTCAGCATCAGCACATGGTCGAAGGTGCTGGCCACGGTCTGGAGATCATGGTGCACGCAGATCACCGTGCGGCCCTGGGCGTCCAGATCCTTCAGCACGGCCAGCACAGCCTCCTCCGTGCGGGCATCGACGCCGGCCAGGGGCTCGTCCATGAAATAGAGCTGGGCCTCCTGCGCCAGGGCGCGGGCCAGGAACACGCGCTGCTGCTGGCCGCCGGAAAGCTGGCCGATCTGGCGGTGGGCGAAATCGGCCATGCCGACCCGGTCCAGGGCGGCCATCGCCGCCTCCCGGTGCGCCTTGGACACACGCCGGCACCAGCCGATCATGCCGTAGCGGCCCATCGCCACCACCTCCAGCGCGGAGATGGGGAAATCCCAGTCCACGCTCTCCCGCTGGGGCACATAGCCGATCAGGCGGCGCTGGCGGCTCAGCGGCCTGCCATAGACCTCCACCGTGCCGGACAGCTTGGGCACAAGGCCGAGGCAGGTCTTCAGGAAGGTGGACTTGCCGGCCCCGTTCGGCCCGATCACGGCGATCAGCCCGCCGGCGGGCGCGGCCCAGGTCACGTCGCGCAGCACGGGCTGGCGGTGATAGGCGACGGACAGGTTGCGCACGGCCAGCGGGCTCACCCCCGCATGGCGGGGCGGCAGGAAATCCAGGCTCTTCAGCCGTTGCAGCATGCGTCACCCGTTCCTCAGCCCGCGCGGGCCAGCCGGCCCTGGAAGCCGCCGGCCGGGGCGTCGCCGCCCAAGGCGCGGGCGATGGTCGTCACATTGTGGTCGATCATGCCGACATAGGTGCCCTCATAGGTGCCGGGGGCGCCCATGGCGTCGGAGAACAGGCTTCCGCCGATCACGACCTTGTGCCCGCGGCTGGCCGCCCCCTCGATCAGGGCGCGGACATTGCGGTCGGTCACGCTGGTCTCGACGAACACGGCCGGGATTTTCCGGTCCACCAGCATGGACACGATCTCCTCCACCCGCTGCAGCCCGGCCTCGCTCTCCGTGCTCAGCCCCTGGATTCCCACCACCTCCACCCCATAGGCGCGGCCCAGATAGTTGAAGGCGTCGTGGGCGGTGACCAGAACGCGGGCGGCGTCCGGAACGCTGGACAGCACCTGCCCGGCATAATCGTGCAGCCGCCGTAACTGCGTGCCATAGGCGGCCTCATTGGCCCGGAAACCGTCCACACCATCCGGGTCGAGCTTGGAAAGCGCCTCCACCACCCCGTCCATGGCCTGGGTCCAGAGGGCGACATCCATCCAGACATGGGGATCGTACTGGCCCTCGAACTCCGCCGGGGCCAGCAGCCTGTCCTTGGGCATCCACTCGCTGACGGCATGGACCGGCTTGCCGCTGCCGCCGATGCGCAGCAGGGCGTCGGTCATTTTGCCTTCCAGCAGCAGGCCGTTGTAGAAGACGGCGTCCGCCGCCATCAGCCGGCCGATGTCGCTGCGGGTCAGCTTGTAGGTGTGGGGATCGATCCCCTCCTGCAGCAGGCCCGTGACCTCCGCCCGGCTGGCCGCCACGATCCGCACCATGTCGGCAACCTGGCCGGTGGTGGCGACGATGGCGGGCTTCGCCCAGGCCCTGGCCGGCAATAGCGCGCCTGCGGCCGTCGCGGCGGCCAGCGCCAGCAGGCGGCGGCGCGACAGATCGTGTCCAGTGAAGCGGGGCAGGGTTCGGCTCATCTCGTGTCCAGCGCTTCGGCGGTCGGAACGGGTGCTCCACCCTTTGGATATAAATCGGGAAATCGCCGCCGCAAGCGGGCGTCCCTTCCATGAACACGGCTGAGCCGGATCGGTGCCCTGAATTCCGGCACTTTCCCGGAATCCACCATCACGGCGTGCGCCCGCGCCGGGCCGTCTTCACCACGACGGGATGCTCCATCAGGGCCAGGAAGGGCAGGTCGCTGGGGCGGTTTCCATAGCCGTAGGTCGTGGCGAAGGGGCCGTTCCGTTCCAGATACTCGGTGATGCGCCGGGCCTTCTCCTCCCGCACGCAGTTCCCGCCATGGCACATGCGGCCGGTCAGGATGCCGTCCGCGATCTCCATCTCCGTGGCGATCAGATCGTCCACGGGCAGGTCGCCCAGCAGGTCGGGCATGTACAGCTTCAAGGCCCCGGTCGCCACCACCACCCGGTCGCCCCGGTCGGCATGTCGGCGCAGCGCCTCCAGGATGGTGGGGTTCCAACGTATCCAGGCGCCGAGCTGCTTGGCCGCGGCGCGCGCCTGCTCGACCGGCACGCCTTTCAGGGTGCGCTTCAGCAGGCCGGCCTTGACGGCGGTGCGGCTGTCCTCCCGCCCGCTGCGCACGGCGCGGTCCCACACGCTTGCGCGCACGGCGCGCAGCAGGGCGGTGCGGGCGCGGGTGCGGCCGGCCACCAGCTCCAGGAAGGGCAGCAGGCTGTCCCCCTGGACCAGGGTTCCGTCGAAATCGAAGATGGCAAGGCCGGGCGCGTCGTGGCCCGGCCGGGGATCGGCGCTGGTCATGGCTACGCAACAGACCGGGTCACGACATGATCCTCACAGCCGCACGCGGCGGCGAAGGGCGACGCCGGCCCACGCGCCGACGATCACGGCCAGCGGCGTCATCCACTCCCCATGGGCGAAGGGACCGTTGTTCCAGGGGCCATCGGCGAAGTCCAGCAGCCGGGCCAGCGCCCCGCCCAGGGACAACAGGGTCAGCACGCCCATGAACACCCGGCTGGCGGTGGATTCGTCGCCCGACAGCCGCAGCCGCAGCCGCTTCAGCGTCAGCCGAAGCCCGGCATGGGCCAGGAAGGAGGAGGCCGCGCTGAGCAGCAGGGGAACCAGCACCAGCGCCACCGGATCGGGCAGTTCGCCGCCGCTGGGCACCAGGCCCAGATGCGCCACCAGTCCCAGCTTCAACATGAACAGCCATACCACGCCATAGAAGATGGCGTAGATCAGAACGCCGTTGGCGAGATGGCTCATCGCACGGTGGAACTGGACTGCGCGGTCGAACAGCTCTGCCTCCTTGGCCGTGGCGGACGGAAGGCCCGCGCAGCCGGCATATGGGGGAATACCCCTACGAGGGCCATGAAATACTGTCCGCGCTTTCCTCTCAAGCCCTTTCCAGGTATTGCCTGCCCGGAAACCGGACCTGCGGAAAGAAGAGGGTGGCCGTCATGGCGCGCGAAAAGATCATCATCGACACCGATCCCGGCCAGGACGATGCCGTCGCCATGCTGCTGGCCCTGGCCAGCCCCGAGGAGTTCGAGGTGCTGGGCATCACCGCCGTAGCCGGCAACGCGCCGCTGCACATGACGGAGGTGAACGCCCGCAAGATCTGCGAGCTGGCCGGCCGCCCGGACATCAAGGTCTTCGCCGGCTGCGACCGCCCCATGTTCCGCGAGCTGCACACCGCACCCGAGGTGCACGGCCCCACCGGTCTGAACGGGCCGGACCTGCCGGAACCGACAATGCCCTTGCAGCCGCAGCATGCGGTGGACTGGATCGTGGAAACGGTGATGGCGCACGAGCCCGGCACGGTCACGCTGGTCCCCGTCGGCCCGCTGACCAACATCGCCCGCGCCCTGATGAAGGAGCCGCGGCTGGCCGCCCGGGTGAAGCAGATCGTCATCATGGGCGGCGCCCAGACGGAAGGCGGCAACTCCACCCCGGTGGCGGAGTTCAACATCTATGTGGACCCGCACGCGGCCGACATCGTGATGCGGTCGGGGGCGGAGATCGTGATGTTCCCGCTGGACGTCACCCACCAGGTGCTGACCGCCCAGCGCTACATGGACCGGCTGGAAGCGGTGGGCACGCCCGTGGCCAAGGCCACGATCCAGATGCTGGATTATTACCGCCAGTACGACCAGAAGAAGTACGGCACCGATGGCGGTCCCCTGCACGACCCCTGCACCATCGCCTGGCTGCTGAAGCCGGACCTCTTCACCGGCAAGAAGGTGAATGTGGAGATCGAGGTGCAGAGCCCGCTCACCATCGGCCAGACCGTGGTGGACCACTTCGCCAAGACCGGCCGCCCCAAGAACGCCGTCTACATGACCAAGGCCGACGAGGCCGGCTTCTGGGACCTGCTGATCGAGCGTCTGGCGCGCCTGTAAGGATTGCCAGCGATCACGCTAATGCGTAGGTCGGTCACGCAGAGCGTGGCCGACGGCCTTCGCCTGTGTTCCGGGCCATTCGACTCTGTCCTTCCCGTGGGAAGGGGCGGTTCAGGGTATGGGCAAGGGTGAATAGGATGAATGGGATGGCGCGCCGGACCGGCGGAGCCGATCCTGGATCACCTTCACGCACCGGCGGATGAGGTGTTCTCCCTCATCCTATCCATCCCATTCATCCTTGCCTGATTCCAGACCGCCTGCCGGAACTGGCGCGGACAGGGTCGAATGGATGGGCCGGTGACATCTCGAAAGATGAAAATGATGAAGAGGATGAAAACGATGGTGCGGGGCTATTCGGCTTCCGCCTCAGCTCCTGCCCGGTCTTGATCACTGCCTGCGGCGCGCCCGGTCCATCATCTTCATCCTTCCCATCCTTTTCATCATTCAAGCTGTCACCAGCCCCGACGCCGAAGCGGCGATAGTCCTGTCGGCCACGCTCCGCGTGACCGACCTACTCCGGACTCGTAGGTCGCAAGGAGGCCGGATTGCGACGTTGGCGCCGGGCAATCGCCGGAACCGTCGCAATCCGCTGCGCTCCTTGCGACCTACGGCGGCATCAGCCCACCTTGACCGTGACGCGGCCGCGGACCTGACCGGCCAGAATTTCGCTGGCAAGGCGCGGCACGTCCTCCAGCGTGGCGGTCTGGGTGATGGCGGCGAGCTTGCCATGGTCCAGGTCGCGGGCCAAACGGGTCCAGGCTTCGCGGCGCTTGGCCTGCGGGGCCATGACGCTGTCGATTCCGGCCAGGGTCACGCCGCGCAGGATGAAGGGGGCCACGCTGGCCGGAAGGTCCATGCCCTGCGCCAGACCGCAGGCCGCGACGACGCCGCCATAGCGGGTCTGGGCCAGGGCGTTGGCCAGCGTGTGGCTGCCGACGCTGTCGACAGCGCCGGCCCAGCGCTCCTTCGCCAGCGGCTTGCCGGGGCCGGACAGCTCGCTGCGGTCGATGATGTCGGCGGCGCCCAGGCTCTTCAGGTAATCCGCCTCCTGCGGGCGGCCGGTGGAGGCCAGGACCCGGTAGCCGAGGCCGGCCAGCAGGGCCACCGCCACGCTGCCGACACCGCCGGCCGCCCCGGTCACCAGGATGTCGCCGGCGCCGGGCTTCAGCCCGTGCTGCTCCAGCGCCATGACGCACAGCATGGCGGTATAGCCGGCGGTGCCGATGGCCATGGCCTGCTGCGACGTCATGCCGTCGGGCAGCGGCACCAGCCAGTCGCCCTTGACCCGCGCCTTGCCGCCATAGCCGCCCCAATGCGTCTCACCCACGCCCCAGCCGTTCAGGATGACGTTGTCGCCCGCCTTCCAGTCGGGATGGGTGGAGCTTTCGACCCGGCCGGCGAAGTCGATGCCGGGGACCATCGGCCAGCGGCGCACCACCGGGGCCTTGCCGGTCACGGCCAGCCCGTCCTTGTAGTTCACCGTGGACCATTCCACCGCGACGGTGACGTCCCCCTCCATCAGGTCCGAGTCGGACAGCTCCACGATCTCGGCGGTCTGTCCGCCTTCCTCGCGCTTGGACACCAGCAGAGCCTTGAACTGGGACATGGTTTCCTCTCCTTGGTTCTCGTTGGGGCGCATGATCGGGCAAAGCGCCGTTTATGAACAGCCCGTGGTGCGGCGCAAACGGGTGGCGGATGCCTCACCCGGCAGGGGGCGGACGCACCGGCGGCAGCGTGTTACAGAGGTCGGAGGCGTTCTGCGGCTCCACGAACCAGCCGTCACGGCGGTTGCGCCGCGCTTCCACATAATCGGCCCAGGCCGGCGTGCTGGTCTTCAGCACCTGGAATTTCGGCCGCTCCGCCTCCGGCAGGTCGACGGCGAGCTTGACCGTGGCGATGGGCGTCCGCTGCTCCGCCGTCTCATAGAAGCCGAGCGGGCCGGTGCCGCGGGGCAGGGCGGAGAGATGCTCCATCCCCTGCACCACCCGGCCGGCCACGGTGATGTTGCGGTCCAGATGCCGCGGCGCATGGCCGATCACGGCGTAGAGGCCGGCGCCGCTGCCCGATTCCGGCCCGTCGCGGGACACGCCCACCATGCCGTAGCAATGGGCCAGCCATGCCTCCCCCGTCTTCGGGTCTCGGGCGGCAGGGAAACCGTCCACGAATCCGACCTCCGGCGCATAGGCGTCGGGGCCGGGAATGGCAGCGAAGGGAAGGGCCGCGGCGTCCTTGACGAGGAATTCGGGCGGCAGGGCGGATTCGGCGGTGCGGATCGGCCGCGCGTCCGGCTCCCCCTCCTTCGGGTCGCCCCACTGGGTGACATAGTTGTCCTGGACCCTGACGATGGCAAGCCCGTCGAAATAGCCCTCCCGCGCCAGAGCGCGAATGTTCCGTGCATGCAGCGGGGCGAAGGCGGGCGCCAGCTCGATCACCACCCGGCCGGACGGCAGCTCCATCACCAACGTGTTCTCCGGCTCCAGCCCGCGCCAGTCGGCCCCGGTGGTGGTGGCGAGCACGCTGGAAACGGTCTTCGGAGCCTCCTCCGCATGGGCGGCGAGGGGCAGCAGAGTGGCGAGCAGGGCGGGGGCGAGGCGGCGCATCGGCAGGTCCATCAAGGGGCGGATCACGCCACTCTGGCAAAGCCCGCGGCACAGGGCAATTCATCTGCCAATGGAATCAATCCTTTCGCACCGCCGAAAAAGAGGTTGGCTTTTGCGCGGGGAGGGTGGATTCGGGGCGTCGGAAGGACTATCTCTGACCCGACCGCACCTTGGCCTCCTGGGACGCCTGTCAGCGCATGCGGGAAACCTGTCTCCCGTCAAGCCTCGCGCGCCGTAGGAAGCTGATACCGCGGCACTGCATATTGAAGGCACCCGGCCCTTGACGTAAAACCTCACCCGTTTTCAAGCCGGCCCAACCCGTTAAGCCCGACCGCATGGATGGGCAAACCCCAGCGGAACCCCAGATGGCCCCTCTCGACTTCGCCCCCTCCGAGCAGACATCCTTCCTTTTCGGCGCCAACGCCACCTTCATCGCGGAACTCTACGCGCGCTACCAGCAGGACCCGAACAGCGTGGACCTGAGCTGGCAGGGCTTCTTCGCCCAGCTCGGCGACGATGCGCGGGAAATCCTGGCGGAACTCCAGGGTGCGTCCTGGTCCAGGTCCGCCGCCGCGGTGATCGGCGCGCCGGACCCCGATGCCGCTCCGCCGGCGAAGGACAAGAAGGGCGGCAAGGAAGCTGCCCCCGCCGCAGTCGCCGGCGGCCTCACGGCCGAGCAGGTGCGCCAGGCGACCCTGGACAGCATCCGCGCCCTGATGATGATCCGCGCCTACCGTGTCCGCGGCCATCTCCAGGCCAAGCTGGACCCGCTGGGGCTGGAGAAGCGGGCGGAACATCCGGAGCTGGACTACCGCTCCTACGGCTTCACCGACGCCGACCTGGATCGCCCGATCTTCATCAACAATGTGCTGGGGATGGAGACGGCCACGCTGCGCCAGATCGTGGAGGCGGTGCAGAAGACCTACTGCGGCCATATCGGCGTGGAGTTCATGCACATCCAGGACCCGGAGCAGAAGGCCTGGATCCAGGAGCGAATCGAAGGCATCCGCAACCAGACGGACTTCACCCAGAACGGCAAGAAGGCCATCCTGCAGCGCATCACCGCGGCGGAGGGCTTCGAGAAGTTCCTGCAGTTGAAGTACACCGGCACCAAGCGCTTCGGGCTTGAGGGCGGCGAGGTTCTGGTCCCCGCCATCGAGCAGGTGATGAAGCGTGGCGGCCAAATGGGCCTGAAGGAGATCGTGTTGGGCATGGCCCACCGCGGCCGCCTGAACGTGCTGACCAATGTGATGGGCAAGCCCTTCAAGGCCGTCTTCTCCGAGTTCCAGGGCAATGCCGCCCATCCGGAGGATGTGCAGGGCTCCGGCGACGTGAAGTACCATCTCGGCACCTCGTCCGACCGGGATTTCGACGGCAACGTCATCCACCTGTCGCTGTCGCCGAACCCGTCGCACCTGGAAGCCGTGAACCCGGTGGTCTGCGGCCGTGTGCGCGCCAAGCAGTGCCAGCGCGGCGGCCAGACCCCGCCGACGGATGAGAGCCGCCAGGAAGTGCTGGGCGTGCTGCTGCATGGCGACGCCGCCTTCGCCGGCCAGGGGCTGGTGCCGGAGACGCTGCTGCTTTCCGAACTGAAGGGCTACCGCACCGGCGGCATCATCCACTTCATCATCAACAACCAGATCGGCTTCACCACCGCCCCGCAGTACAGCCGCTCCGGCCCGTACCCGACGGAAGTGGCAAAGTCCATCCAGGCGCCGATCTTCCACGTCAATGGCGACGATCCGGAGGCGGTGGTCCACGTCTCCCGGATCGCCATCGAGTTCCGGCAGAAGTTCCTGAAGGATGTGGTGGTGGACATCGTCTGCTACCGCCGCCAGGGTCACAACGAGGGCGACGAGCCCGGCTTCACCCAGCCGTTGATGTACAAGGCCATCCGCAACCAGCCGACCACCCGCGACGTCTATGCCCGGCAGTTGATCGGCGAGGGCGTCGTGACGGCCGAGGAGGCGGACGCCATGGCCGCCGAATTCCATCAGGCGCTGGAGAAGGAGTTCGAGGTCGCCCCCTCCTACAAGCCCAACAAGGCCGACTGGCTGGAAGGCAAGTGGCAGGGGCTGAAGACGGCCACCCCGGACGACCGCCGCGGCGTCACCTCCGTGCCGGAGGACGTGCTGAAGGAGGTCGGGGAGGCCATTTCCCGCGTGCCGGACGGCGTGAAGGTCAATTCCAAGATCACCCGCCAGCTCAAGGCCAAGCAGGAGATGTTCGCCACCGGCCAGGGCATCGACTGGGCCACGGCCGAGGCGCTGGCCTTCGGCACCCTGCTGGTGGAGGGCGTCACCGTCCGCCTGTCCGGCCAGGATGTCGGCCGCGGCACCTTCTCCCAGCGCCACTCCGTCCTGATCGACCAGGAGACGGAGGAGAAGTACATCCCGCTGAACTATATCCGCCCGAACCAGGCCACCTACGACGTCCATGACAGCCCGCTGTCGGAAGCCGGCGTGCTGGGCTTCGAGTACGGCTACTCCCTGGCCGAGCCGCATGCGCTGGTGATCTGGGAGGCGCAGTTCGGCGACTTCGCCAACGGCGCGCAGGTGATCATCGACCAGTTCATCAGCTCCGGCGAGTCCAAGTGGCTGCGCATGTCGGGTCTGGTGATGCTGCTGCCCCACGGCTATGAGGGCCAGGGTCCGGAGCACTCCTCCGCCCGCATGGAGCGGTTCCTGCAGATGTCGGGCGATGACAACTGGCAGATCGTGAACTGCACCACCCCGGCCAACTATTTCCACGCCCTGCGCCGGCAGGTCCGCCGCGACTTCCGCAAGCCGCTGGTGGTGTTCACGCCGAAGTCGCTGCTGCGCCACAAGGCCTGCGTCTCCAACCTGGACATGTTCACCAACGGCCAGACCTTCCACCGCGTCCTCTACGAGGATGGCGTGGACATGCTGCCGAACGAGCAGGTCCGCCGCGTCGTGCTCTGCTCCGGCAAGGTCTATTACGACCTCGCGGCGGAGCGGGACAGCCGGGGCCAGAAGGATGTCGCCATCCTGCGGCTGGAGCAGCTCTATCCGTTCCCGTCCAGCGCGCTCATCCAGGAGCTGGCCAAGTACCCCAACGCCGACGTGGTCTGGTGCCAGGAGGAGCCCGAGAACATGGGCGCCTGGAACTTCGTCGACCGCCGGATCGAGGGCGTGCTGAGCGAGATCGGCCACAAGGCCGGCCGGCCGAAATATGCCGGGCGCGCCGCCTCCGCCTCGCCGGCCACCGGCCTGCTGAAGCGGCACAACCAGGAGCAGGCGAAGCTGCTGGACGACGCGCTCAGCATCTGACGCCGGTACAAGAATCAAAGCCTCATAAGCGAAACGAAGCCCTATAACGAGACGAAGGCCCGATCCCATGGCGACGGAAATCAAGGTCCCAACGCTCGGCGAGTCGGTGACGGAAGCCACCGTCGCCCGCTGGATGAAGAAGGTCGGCGAAGCGGTCCAGGCCGATGAGCCGCTGCTCGAGCTGGAGACCGACAAGGTCACGCTGGAAGTGAACTCGCCCGCCGCCGGCACCCTGGCCGAAATCACGGCAGAGGAAGGCTCCAATGTCGGCGTCGATGCCGTGCTGGGCCTGATCTCCGAGGGCGCCGCGGCCCCCGCGCCGAAGCCTGCCGCCCCGGCCCCGCAGCCGGCCGCGGCCCCGGCTCCCCAGCCCGCTCCGGCCGCCGCCGCCCCCACCCCAGGTGCGGGCGTGATGCCGGCCGCCCGCAAGATGGCGGCCGATGCCGGGGTCGACGCCGGGTCCATCGCCGGCACTGGCAAGGACGGCCGCGTCACCAAGGGCGACGTGATCCAGCATCTGGAGACCCCGCGCCGCGCCGCCGCGCCGGTCCCGGCCGCGAGGCCGGCCCAGCCCTCCGGCCCGCGCCCGCGCGCCGACCAGGAGGAGCGGGTCCGCATGACCCGCCTGCGCCAGCGCATCGCCGAGCGCCTGAAGGAAGCCCAGAACACTGCGGCCATGCTGACCACCTTCAACGAGGTGGACATGACCAACGTGATGGCGCTGCGCAACGGCCTGAAGGACCAGTTCGAGAAGAAGCACGGCGTGAAGCTGGGCTTCATGTCCTTCTTCGTGAAGGCCTGCATCACGGCCCTGAAGGAGCTGCCGGCGGTCAATGCGGAGATCGACGGCACCGATCTGGTCTACAAGAACTACTATGACATCGGCGTCGCCGTCGGCACGCCGCAGGGCCTGGTGGTTCCGGTGGTGCGCGACGCCGACAAGCTGAGCTTCGCCGGGGTGGAGCAGACCATCGGCAATCTCGGCAAGAAGGCCCGCGACGGCAAGCTCTCCATGGAAGAGCTGTCGGGCGGCACCTTCACCATCTCCAACGGCGGCGTCTACGGCTCGCTGATGTCCACGCCGATCCTGAACCCGCCGCAGTCGGGCATCCTCGGCATGCACAAGACGATGGAGCGGCCGGTCGCCATCAACGGCAAGGTCGAGATCCGTCCGATGATGTATCTCGCCCTCTCCTACGACCACCGCATCATCGACGGCCGCGAGGCCGTGACCTTCCTGGTGCGCGTGAAGGAGTGCATCGAGAACCCCGAGCGCATGCTGCTTGAGGTGTGATCCGGGGGCCGATCCGGCCCTGACGCGAGCGCCCCCGCCGGGAAACCGGCGGGGGCGTTTCCGTTTCCGGGGAGTTGCGGCCGCGCATGGAACCGGGCCGGCCATGGGGCGTTCCGGCACTGCGTCCCGGCAGATGCCGTGCGGCGGAAACCTCGATCCCAAGGACAGGCCCCATGCATGAACTCACCCCGGAGGGGCAGCAGGCCGTCGCGGGCATCGCCCAGCGGCACGGGATCAGCACGGATGCGGTCCTGACGCTGCTCCGGGCGCTGATGGCCGGGCATGGCACGATGGCCCAGTTCAGCCATCCCGAGCTGGGCGGCATGGGGCAGTGGTCGCAGGGCGGCATGACCATGGTGGGCGACATGTTCAACCATGGCCTCAAGGCCAGGGTGGACGCGATCTGCACCGAACTGTCGGGCCTGCTCCGCGCCCAGCCCTCCCTGATGGCGGCCGCACCCATGCAATCGCAGCAGCAATCCTCGGGCTTGGCCGGCGTCAGCCTGTTCGTGCCCGGGGGCGCATCCTCCTTCTCCGGGAACTGGTGGCCGGAGGAGTTGGGCCAGCCCTCCTCCGCCGGGTCCCAGAACGATCTCCGCTACGCGGTCTTCCCGGCGGCGCGGCGCTTGGCGGTGGAGATCGGCGGGCGTGTGACGCTGTACGACACCGGCGACCACCTGATCGGCGGCGTGTCCCAGCAGCAGGGCGGCGACCAGTCCCTGACCTTCACCAGCCAGTACGGGCTCGTGCGCCTGGACAGCCTGCCCCAAGTGGGGGCGGGCGGACAGGCATCGCCGGCGGAGATGTCCGCCGAGGCTCCTGCATGGACGGTTCCGCCCGCAGCCCCGCCGCCCGAAGCCGCCCCCATCCGCCCCACACCCGCCCCGGCTTCCGATGACGTGCTGGGAACGCTGGAGCGCCTTGCCGAGCTGCATCGCAAGGGCGTGCTGACGGAGGAGGAGTTCACGGCGAAGAAGGCGGAACTGCTGAGCCGCCTTTGAGCCGCGCGCAGGACGTAGGTCGCAAGGAGCGCAGCGGATTGCGACGTCTCCCCCGCCCTGCCATGTCGCAATCCGGCCTCCTTGCGACCTACGAGTCCGAAGTAGGTCGGTCACGCGGAGCGTGGCCGACAGGGAAGCTCACCGCGCTTCGGCGTCGGGGTCCGCGACATCATGAATGATGAAAAGGATTGGAAGGATGAAGATGATGGACCGGGAGCGCCGCAGGCAGTTCTAAAGACCGGGCAGGAGCTGAGGCGGAAGCCGAATAGCCCCGCACCATCGTTTTCATCCTCTTCATCATTTTCATCTTTCGAGATATCACCGGCCCATCCATTCGACCCTGTCCGCGCCAGTTCCGGCAGGCGGTCTGGAATCAGGCAAGGATGAATGGGATGGATAGGATGAGGGAGAACACCTCATCCGCCGGTGCGTGAAGGTGATCCAGGATCGGCTCCGCCGGTCCGGCGCGCCATCCCATTCATCCTTGCCTAAACCCGAGACCAACTCTCTCCACCGGGAGGGCAGAGCCTGATATTCGGGATGAACGCTGACCCCGCTGCCCGTGGTCGATGAAACGACCTTCGACTACACCCGGTACCCGATTCTTACCGCCCCCCAGTGGCGGCCGCGGATGGTGATGGGGGCGGAGACGTCCTTCATCAGGGTGTACTGTCCCCCGCCCATGTCGCGACGGTAGGCTTGCAGCAGGAAGGGGCGGGTGTTGCGGCCCGCGGCAAGCCCGACGCGGTCGTTGAAGATGCGGCGGTTGCGGCAGTTGGCCGTGTTCCAGGCTGTGTCCCCCGGCCGCTGGGGCTGGCTGAACTTCCGGTTATGGGTGGGCAGATAGCCGTTGCGGTCCAGTGCGGCGCAGAACACCACCCGGTCGGACAGCGTCAGAACCGGCTCCTGGATGTCGGGCAGGACGCGGTCGGTCAGCTCGGTGAAGCGGGTCAGGTGCTGCACCGGGCAGGTGCCGGAAACCGGCTGGTAATTCTCGTCGAACAGGTCGGCGACGGTCAGCCTGCCGTCCGCCACCGCCTGCTCGAAGGCCGCGGTGGCCTTGGCCGCCGCATCCTGGACGGCCCGGATATAAGGCGTGTCCACCGTCTCCACATCCAGCTCCGCCGTGTGGCCGATCAGCCGCTCGCTGGACGCAAGGAGGCCGTTCAGACGGTCGCGGGCTTGGTTCAGGCTGGAGCTGGACTGGCTGACTCCGGCGGCAAGCCCGATGATCCGGCTCTCCACCTGGGTGATGCTGGTCCCGACCTCCTCCGCGGCGCTGCCGATACGGTCGCGCTCCCGGCCCATTTCCCCCATGGCTCCGGCCACCACCTGCATCACCTCTCCGATGCGGTGGGTGCCTTCGCGCACCGTGCCGGCTTTGGCGACGCCGGCCGCGCTGCGCTGGGCCAGTTCGCGGGTCTGCTCCGTCAGCAGGCGCAGCGTGGCATCGATCTCCTGCGTCGCCTCCGCCGTCTTGCCGGCCAGGCTCTTTACCTCCGTCGCGACCACGGCGAAGCCGCGGCCGGCGGCCCCGGCCCGCGCCGCCTCGATGGTGGCGTTCAGGGCCAGCAGGTTGGTCTGCTTGGCGATGGCGTTGATCTCATGCGCCACCTTGCCGACGCGGGCCAGGGCGTCCTGCAGCCCGGCCAGCTTCTGCTCGATCCCGGTCACATCCTCCGCCAGGGCGCGGATGGTCTGAATGGCCTCATCCACCCTTACGCGGCTGTCCGCGATCTCCCCCTCCACGCGGGTGGAGACGGCACGGGAGGCGGCCAGCGCCTCGGCGATTCGGGCATTGCCGCGGGTCATGCCGTGGGCATCGGCCTGCAACTCCCGGAAGATGCCGGCCTGATCCCCCAGCCGGCCGCTCACATCCTCCACATGGCCGGCCACATCCGCGATGGCGACGCCGAGGTCCCCGACCTCCTTGGCCAGTTCGGCGACCGCGGAGCCGCGCAGTGAAGTTCTGCCTGCATCGACTGTAAACACACTTCCGTGTGCGGCATCCGGCATCCTGGTTCCTCCCCCTTCGGCGCTCGATTTTGCAGGAGAGCGCATTTTCGTTAAGGACGTTCTAAATAAGGTGGCCCCCTAATTATCGGATGCGAAGACCTACTTTTGGTTAGGCCTGCCGGCCAAACGGGGGAGGGAGCTGCCGCATGCCGGGGAAGAAGGGATGCCTTGTTTGTCCGGGTGTTGCGGTGCGTGCGTTGCCTTGCGATAAGGATGCGGGCTATCCGGCCCCCCAATCGGCACCACAACAAGAAGCGGTTTCCCATGGCTGACTCACCTTTCGACCTCGTCGTCATCGGCAGCGGCCCCGGCGGCTATGTTGCAGCGGTGCGGGCGGCACAGCTCGGCATGAAGACGGCGTGCGTGGAGATGCGGGACACGCTGGGGGGCACCTGCCTCAATGTCGGCTGCATCCCTTCCAAGGCGCTGCTGACCGCCAGCGAGAAGTATCATGAGGCGGCGCACAGCCTGGCCGGCTTCGGCGTGAAGGTGAGCGGGGTCGAACTCGACTTCCCCACGCTGATGAAGCACAAGGACGATGTGGTGAAGTCCAACGTCACCGGCGTGGAGTTCCTGTTCAAGAAGAACAAGATCACCCGCTTCCACGGCCGCGGCAGCATCGAGGCGCCGGGCCGGGTGAAGGTGACCAAGGCCGACGGCAGCGCCGAGACCATCGAGACCAGGAACATCCTGATCGCCACCGGCTCCGACGTGCTGCCGCTGCCGGGCGTGGAGATCGACGAGAAGCGCATCGTCAGCTCCACCGGCGCCATTGCGCTGGACAAGGTGCCGGGCAAGCTGGTCGTGATCGGCGGCGGCTATATCGGGCTGGAGATGGGCTGCGTCTGGTCCCGCCTGGGTGCTGAGGTGCTGGTCGTGGAGTATCTGGACCGCGTCCTGCCCGGCATGGACGGCGAGGTCTCCAAGCAGATGCAGCGCATCCTGGGCAAGCAGGGGCTGAGCTTCAAGCTGTCCACCAAGGTCACCGGAGCCGTGGTGGAGGGCGAGAAGGTCCGCCTGACGGTGGAGCCGGCCAAGGGCGGCGATGCCGAAACCATCGAGGCCGACGTGGTGCTGGTCGCCATCGGCCGCCGCCCCTACACCGAGGGGCTGGGGCTGGAGGCCGCCGGCGTCGAGCTGGATGAGCGCAAGCGGGTCAAGACCGACGACCATTTCCGCACCAACGTGCCCGGCATCTGGGCCATCGGCGACGTGATCGCCGGCCCGATGCTGGCCCACAAGGCGGAGGAAGAGGGCGTCGTCTGCGCCGAGATCATGGCCGGCCAGTCGGGGCACATCAACTACGACGCCATCCCCGGCGTGGTCTACACCTGGCCCGAAGTGGCCCAGGTCGGCCGCACGGAGGAGCAGTTGAAGGCCGAGGGCGTCGCCTACAAGGTCGGCAAGTTCCCCTTCACCGCCAATGGCCGCGCCCGCGCCATGCAGGCCACCGAGGGCTTCGTGAAAATCCTGGCGGATGCCAAGACCGACAAGATCCTGGGCGCCCACATCATCGGCGCGAATGCCGGCGACATGATTGAAGAACTGGGGCTGGCGCTGGAGTTCGGCGCGTCGGCCGAGGATGTGGCCCGTACCAGCCACGCCCACCCGACCCTGACCGAGGCGATCAAGGAAGCCTGCCTAGCCGTGGATGGCCGCCCCATCCACATGTGATCTCTCCGCCCGCGCGGACCTGGACCCGGCCGGCCTGCCCCATGCAGGCCGGCCGTTTCCTTTACCTCCGGGTCTATGCCTTATGATATAAAAGCAGCAGCTGTGCCGAATTGCGACCCGGATAGATTGATCCAATTTTCTTAGTATTCTGACATCCGAAAATTCGTATAGTAGTGCGATGGCTTATGGAGCCCCCGTCCATGAGCCGTCGAGCTATTCATCTCGAGCCTCGGTGGGGCAGGGCTCGAAGCGGGGGTGTTGATCGCAGGGCGGGGATGAACCGAGGCAACGCACCGAAGCGGGATTGGGTCAGGGTCAAGCCGGGGGAGCGCACTGCCGCGGTCCCGGAAAAGCCCGACTATGACGATCAGAAGCTCCTGACCCTGCTCCAATCGGCGAAGCGGGAGGTGCAGGGGCTGCGCCTGATCCATCTGCACATGTCGCTGCTGAAGGACAAGTCCAACCTGGACGCCATGTCCATCAAGCGCGCCATGCAGGAGACTGCGGACCAGTCCGCCTATCTCCAGGTTTTCAGCCTGTCCAACGATGACGTCATCGTTCTGTACAAGGGCATCAAATTCTCACTGATTTCCGAGGTCTGCTCGAAGATCGAGAAGCTGATGCTGTCGCGCACCCAGATGATGAAGCGGAATCCCTATGGGGAGGACAGCCTCTATTCCATCATGGAGCTGTCGCTCAACTTCGTGAACGTCATCCGTTTCATCGAGGGGCTGAACAAGGACGGCATCGGCGAGGGGGAGCAGCAGAAGACCAAGCCGCCGATCACGCTGGAGGAGCTGGGCAAGATCGAGCGCGCGGTCCAGATGTTCGACCTCTCGCCCTTCATGCTGAACCAGCCCGTGGTCAACATCCAGAACGGCGAGCAGAACGAATACGAGTATTTCGAGCTCTATATCGCCGTGAAGGCGCTGGAGGAGCGGCTGTCGCCGGACTACGACATCACAGCCAACAAGTGGCTGTTCAGCCACTTCAGCGCCAATCTGGACAACTCCGTCCTGAAGGCGCTGAACTACGGCGTGGATTTCCTGCGCGGCCGCCGCATCGGGCTGAACCTGAACCTCTCCACCATCCTGTCCGCCAACTTCATCAAATTCGATGAGCGGCTGACCACCGACCTGCGCGGCAATGTGGTGCTGGAGATCAACAAGGCCGACCTTGTCGAGAATATCGGCATGTACAAGGAGGTGGTGGATTTCGCCGCCGCCCGCGGCTACCAGATCTCCATCGACGGGCTGAACGACTTCTGGGTCACGCACATGGACCTGGAATACATGGCCGCCGACTATGCCAAGATCATCTGGTCCGACGATCTGGAGCAGATGTCGCCGGACGAGTACGAATCGTTCCGGGAAAAAATCCAGGCTCAGAACAATTGCCGCTTCATCCTGGCGCGCTGCGGCACTGTCTCCGGCCTGATGTTCGCGGAAAGGGTGGGAATTTCCCTCGTCCAGGGCCGGATCGTGGACAACATCCTGCGCAAGGGCGTGCTGATCCGCGACGCCATCAAGACCGCGCGCGTGATGAACGAGGATTGACTACCATAATATGTGGTTCTCTTAACCTCTTCGGGGGTAGCATAGTGGGTAGGGTTCCCGAACCCTTTCCCCGCCTCCAAGGAGATAGGCGTCGCGCATGACGGCGATGACCGTGCCAACCACATCCGGAACGCCGGCCTCCACGGCACCTTCCGGCGGAGCGTCCGGCAACACGCATTTCGTCTTCACCGGCAAGGTCTTCGCTCTGCCGGGCGCGTACTTCAGCACCGCCCGGGACACGGGCGAACCCGTCCTGAACGTCGATCTGGGCGATGTCTGGGGCAAGATCGCTTTCCGCGCGCTCCGCGAATCCTTCGATATCGCGGAGGGAAGCGATGATGCCAAGCTGCTGGGCGTGGTCGAGAAAGGCCTGAAATATGTGAAGGAGATCCGGCCGGGCGACAGTATTCCGCGGGAACTGCTGGACGGCACCGCCTCCTGGCGGGTGGAGGATCACCATCTCGAACTCGCCAAGGGAAGGCTGACCCTCCAGCTCGTCTCCTGGATCACGGGCAAGGAGGTAGCGATTTCCGAGCGCTACCAGCTTGAGCAGATCATGGAGGACCCGACCACCAAGCAGCGGACGCAGGAGGCTTTCTCCAAGCTGGCCCGTCAGTTCGGCCTGCCGGACGATCGTCGGCAGGAAGTGGTGGAGAAGGTGGACGCGCTGGCCCGCGAGCTGAGCTACATCGAAGCGCTGCGCGAGCGCTACGGGCAGATCCAGAAGATCATGGTCAAGATCAACCAGGCCAAGCGCGCCTTCAAAGGGGAGAACCATCTGCAGGCCGACATCACCCGGATGCAGGCCCTGGCCAAGACGCCCATCGGGGCATTCGACGACGTCTTCATGCAGGTGGACGGCCAGACGGCCGAGGTCATGGCCATGCTGAAGACCTATGATGCCTCCATCGCCTTCATCCGGCGCATGCGTGACGAGCTGCATATCCGCCTGATGCTGTGGGATGAGCTGATTCAGGCATGGTCCGAGCGTGAAGTGGACAAAGGCGCTGAGACTGAAATGCTGCTGAAGCGGACCTACCAGTTCCTGGCTCAGCACTTCCTGGTAGCCCAGGTCTGGACCCGTAGCGCATAAGCCGGCGTAGGTCGCAAGGAGCGCAGCGGATTGCGACGGCTCCTGCCGTTTGGCGGGTACCAACGTCGCAATCCGGCCTTCGGCCTCCTTGCGACCTACGGATCGATATCCGGAGTAGGTCGGTCACGCGGAGCGTGGCCGACAGGACTGTCCGCGCTTCGGCGTCGGGGTTCGAGACATCATGAATGATGAAAAGGATGGAAAGGATTAAAATGATGGACCGGGCGCGCCGCAGGCCGTGATCAAGACCGGGCAGGAGCTGCGGCGGAAGCCGAATGGCACCGCACCATCATTTTCATCCTCTTCATCATTTTCATCTTTCGAGATGTCACCGGCCCATCCATTCGACCCTGTCCGCGCCAGTTCCGGCAGGCAATCGGTTATAAGGCAAGGATGAATGGGATGAATAGGATGAGGGAGAGCACCTCATCCGCCGGTGTGGGCTGGTGATCCAGGGCTGGCTCCGCCGGTCCGGCGTGCCATCCCATTCATCCCATCCATCCTTGCCCATACCCCGAACCAGCCCTCTCCACGGGGAGGGCGGCGTCGAATGGCCTGCCGGATGAGCGATTATCGTCGGCCACGCTGTGCGTGACCGACCTACGGCTCGACTCCAGCCGGAAGGGGCGTGCAGGGGTGATTACCTTCCCTCGCGCCGCCAGGCGGCCAGGGTCAGGCCGATGGCCAGCAGCAGCACCAGGGCCGCAGGCAGCAGAGGCACCTGGTTCACGCCGCTGACGACGTAATCGCCATTAGCCCGCAGGCCCAGCCAGCCACGGCCCTCGGCGTCGCGGCCGGGGGCCGTGCGGTGCACCGCCGGGATGGCGCTGCTGCCGCCGTCATAATCGGCCAGCCAGAAGGCTCCGCCGCCCGTCGCCTCGGCCACCGGGGCCAGGGGCTCCGGGCTGGTGCGCATGTCGGCCAGCTCCTTGGGGTTGACGGCCCCCACCACGGCCAGAGCGGTGCGTTCCCCGTCGGTGATGCGCCAGATGCCGGGCTCGGTCGCCAGGATGGTGCCCGTGGCGGTACCGTTGCCATGTTCCTCCAGCACCAGTTCCGTCGTTTCCCCGCTGGGGGAGGTGATCTGGACGGGGCGCGGGTCGGGCTCCAGCGAGCGGCGCTCCACCGTGATGCGGTTGCCCTCGACCGGGGCGCGGAGGTCGTTCTCCTCCAGCTCCGGCTCCTTCATCAGCCAGTGGGCCAGCCGGCGCAGCAGTTCCGCCTGCGGGCCGCCGCCCTCGAAGCCGCGGGACCAGAGCCAGATATGATCGCTGGTGAGCTGGGCCACGCGCCCCTCGCCGACCCGGTCCAGGATCAGCAGCGGCCGGCCGTCGGCCCCGCTCATGACCACCGAGCCGCTGGTGGGCACCACATCCATCTGGCGGAACCAGCGTCCCCACTTGCCTTCCACCGGGGCGGCGTCGTCCGTGGGCTGCTCCCCTGCGGGCAGCGGGGCCAAGCCGGCCGTGACCGGGTGGCGCTGGCCCAGCCCCGTCACGGCGGGGGTGAAGGGGGTCTCCACAATATCGCCCGTGGGCTCGCCCGGCAGCACCGTGCCCAGCGGGGTGCGGTAGAGCGACAGCGGGGTGGAGAAGGTCGGGCCGCTCGCCTCCAGGAACGCGCCGCCGCGCTGCACATATTCAGCGATGTTGGCCAGGTACATGTTGGGCAGCACGCCGCGCCGGCGGTAGCGGTCGAAGATGATGAGGTCGAACTCGTCCAGCTTCATCTCGAACAGCTCGCGGATCGGGAAGGCGATCAGCGATAGCTCCCGGATCGGCGTGCCGTCCTGCTTCTCCGGCGGGCGCAGGATGGTGAAGTGGACCAGATCCACGGACGGATCGGCCTTCAGCAGGTTGCGCCAGGTCCGCTCCCCCGCATGGGGCTCGCCGGACACCAGCAGCACGCGCAGCCGGTCGCGGACGCCATTCACCACGATGGCGGCGCGGTTGTTTGCCAGGGTCAACTCGCCCGGCCCCTCATCCACCTCCAGCTCGATGACGTTCTGGCCGCCATGCTCGACCTGGAAGGTCAGCGGCACCTCCATCCCCACCGGCACGCGGAAGGGGCGGGCAGGGCGGTTGTCCTGGGACACGTTCAGGGTGGCGATGCCGCCCTGGTTGTTGCCGGGCAGATCGTCCACCCGCACCGTCACCGTGACCTCCCGGTCCACGATGCCGAAGCTGGGGGCCTGGAGCACGGCCAGCCGGCGGTCGGCCTCCTTGCGCTCCCCGCTCAGCAGCGCATGGACGGGGCCGAAGCCTTCCAGCGTGGGCAGCGCCTCCTCCACATCATGCACCTGACCGTCCGTGACCAGCACGGCCCCGGCGATGCGGCGGCGGGGCACGTCGGCCACGGCGCGGGTCATGGCTTCCAGAAGGCGCGTCTCCTCGATGGCCCCGCCCTCCGGTCCCGCGGCGTCGGCCGTGCGGGCGATGCGCACCTCCAGATCCTCGTGCCGGGCCAGCTCCTCCTGCAAGGCGGCCACGGCGCGCTCGGTGCGCTCCCGCCGGTCGCCCACATTCTGGCTGGGCGACTGGTCCACGACGATGACGGCCACGTCCTTGATGGGCTGCCGCTCCTCCTGCACCAGCGACGGGTTCAGCAGGGCCAGCACAAGCACGGACACGGCCAGCGTGCGCCAGCCCGCCCCGCGCGCCCGCCGCCAGACGGCGATCCCGATGCCGATGGCGGCGATGGCGGCCAGGGCCAGGACGACCCAGACTGGAACAAGCGGGTCCAGGGCGATGGAGGTGCCGGTGATCATTGCCCCAGCCTTTCAAGAATGGCCGGCACATGCACCTGGTCGGCCTTGTAGTTGCCGGTCAGGGCGTACATGACCAGATTGATGCCGAAGCGGTAGGCCATCTCCCGCTGCCGTTCCGGACCCGGAACGACCGCGTTCATGGGCCGCCCCTGATCGTTCACGGCCCAGGCGCCGGCCCAATCGTTGCTGCCGACGATGACGGGGGAGACGCCGTCGTTCGTCCGCCCCTCCGTCGCCTCCACCCAGACATCGCCGCCGGCATAGCGGCCGGGGAAATCCTGGAGAAGGTAGAAGGCCTTGGTCAGCACATGCTCCGGCGGAACCGGGGCAAGCGGGGGAACGTCGATGCCGGACAGCATCTCCTCCAGGAACGGCCCTCCGGGGCCGCCGCTGCCGAAGGCCTGATCGCGGGTGTCGACCAGCAGCATGCCGCCATTGCGCAGATACTCGTTCAACCGGGCCTTCGCGGCTTCGGACGGCGAGGCCTGCCCCGGCGTCACCGGCCAGTAGATCATGGGATAGAAGGCCAGCTCGTCCGTCTCCAGATCGACCGGCATGGCCCCGGCAATCTCCACCGCCGTGCGCCGCTCCAGCTCATGGCCCAGCCCGGTCAGCCCGGCGCTGCTGGTCTGGTCCACACTGCCGTCCCCGGTGCGCACGAAGGCCAGCCAGTTCTCCGAGGTGGCGGCAATGGCCCGCTCCTCCGGCGACATGGTGTCCGGATCGGGCGGCGGGGCGAAGCTGCGGGCGCCGAAGGTCCAGTCCTGTGCCGAGACCTCGGGCGGCACGGCCAGACCGGCGGCGGTGATAACCGCCAGCACCGCAGCCCCCCGCCGGGCGAAGCGGCCGAGCGCGCTTTTGCCGATCCGCCCCGGACGGCCCAGCAGGCCGCGCAGGCCCAGTCCGATGAACAGGTCGATGACAGCCAACGCCAGCGCCGCGGCCAGCAGCCAGGGCTTCAGATCCACCTCGCCGCGGGCGCCGTACAGCCCCTGTGCCAATCCATTGATCTCCGCTTGCAGGGGCCGCAGTTCAGGTACCGCCGGGGACAGGTTCAGGGCCTGCCGCGCCTCCGCCGTACCGTAGAAGCCGGGCGGGTGGCGCGGTCCGACCACCTCTGCCGGCTGCTCCATGGCCTGCCGGGCGGAGACGGGGAAGGCGGTGGCCGGCGGCGGGGCCAGCCGGCCCAGCCCGTCCAGCAGCTCCAGCGGGGGCAGCGTGCCGGCCGCACCCTCGGCGGCGACGCCGGAGGACAGGGCCACCATCCTTTGCAGCATCTCCACGAACAGGCCGGAGATGGCGAGGTTGGACCAGTCCGGGCTGGCGGTGGTGTGGACCAGCACGATCCAGCCGGCCCCGCGCTTCTCCGCCGTCACCAGCGGGGTTCCGTCGGCCAGACGGGCCCAGGTGCGGGATTGCAGCTCCACCGACGGTTCGGCCAGCACCTGCCGGCTCACCGTCACGTCGGGCGGGATGCGCAAGCCCTGGAACGGGCTCTCCTCCGCGAAGGGGGCCAGACGGGCGGGCTCGCTCCAGCTCAGGGCGCCGCCCAGGGCGCGGTCGCCGGCGCGCAGGCGCACCGGCACCAGCTCGTCGGCATTCTGGGCGAGCCGCGGCCCGGCGAAGCGGACCAGCAGGCCGCCATTCTCCACCCACTCGGTCAGCCCTTCCGCCTCCGGCCCGGTCAGGGAGCCGACATCGGCCAGGATCAGCACGGCCAGTTCGCGGGCCATCAGGTCGGCCGTGGTGCCCTGGCGCACCTCGGCGAAGGGGGCGAGGGCGCGGTTCAGGTAATAGATCTCGGACAGCAGCGGCTGGTTCTCGCCTTCCGGCCGGCCGGAGACAAGGCCCACGGGGCGGCGACGCCAGCGCTCATCCAGCAGGATGGTGGCCCCGGCGGTGGTCTGGGCGTCTAGCCGCACGGCCGTCACCTCGTTGCGCAGCTCGGTCGGCAGCTCCAGCCGGACCTCGGTGCGGGTCTGGCCGGGCTCAAACGCCGCCTCGCCGGTCGCCAGCAGCCGGCCATCCTCGCCGGTGGCGCGCAGGGTGACGGGTTGCGGCAGGCCGCCGAAGCTGCGCTCCACCGGCACCGTCAACCCTTGCGGGTCGCCGGCGGGCGGGCGCAGCAGCAGGGCCGGACGCTCCGCCCCGTCGCCCACCACCTCCAGCCCGCCCATGCGGCGTAGCCGGTCGACCAGCGCCGGCGTGCCTTCGCCGGCCAACCCTTCGGCCAGCCAGACCGTGTAGGGCGTGCCGTCCGGCTGGAAGGCCTCGAGCGCCTTCAGCGCCGCCGCATGGTCGGAGGACCAGGGCACGGGCGCCAGGGCCTGCGCCTCCCGGCGCGCATCCGCGGCCACCATTGGGCCGACCAGCCGCGGCACCCCGTCCCCGGCGCCGGGGGCCGTGGCCAGCATCACCACGTCCCGGTCCGACCGCTCGGCCTGGTCGATGAGCCGCTCCATGGTTTCCTGCCGGGACGGCCAGTCGCGGCCGGCGGCCCAGCCATTGTCCACGACCAGCAGCAGCGGCCCGCCGTCGGGCAGCACCGCATCGGGGTTCAGCAGCGGCCGGGCCAGCGCCAGGATGATCAGCGCCGCCAGCAGCATGCGCAGGATCAGCAGCCAGAGCGGGGTCCGGGCCGGCGTCTCCTCCCGGTTGGTAAGGTCGCGCAGCAGCCGGATGGCGGGAAAGTCGATGGTGCGGGGGGCCGGCGGGGTCACCCGCAGCAGCAGCCAGACCACCGGCAGGACCGCCAGCGCTGCAAGCAGCCAGGGGGCCGCGAAGGCCAGGGGGCCGAGGCTCAACATCTAGACGGCCTCCATCGCCAATGCGCCCCAAAGGGCCAGCAGGGCCGTCTGCGCCGGCTTGTCGGTCAGGTGCAGGGTGTAGCTCCAGCCCGTGGCGCGGGCCAGATCGGACAGGCCGGCTTTCTGGGCGGCCAGTCGCTCCAGATAGGCGGCGCGGATGCCCTCCACGCGGGGCACCAGCAACTCCTCCTCGCCTTCCAGCCCCTTGAACTCGACCCGGCCTTCGAAGGGCAGCGTCTCCTCCGCCGGGTCCAGCACCTGGACCAGATGGCCGCGCAGCCCGCGCCCGGCCAGGGCGGAGACGACGCGGCGGGTCTCCTCGATCGGAGACAGCAGGTCGCCGATCAGCACCACCTGGGCATGGCGGGGCAGGGGCTCCGGCGTGGGCAGACCGTCGCCGTCGGGCGCACCGGCCTTGCCGGCCAGATGCAGGGCGAGGCGCGGGGTGATGCTGCGGGCGGCACTGGGGGCGATGCCGCTGCCCAGGATGGCCGTGCGCTCCCCCCCGCGGACCAGCAGCACGGCGGCGGCCAGCAGCAGCAGGTCGGCGCGTTCCCGCTTGGTGGGAAGGCTCTTGTGGCTGCGCCAGTCCATGCTGGGGGAGCCGTCGCGCCACAGCCAGACGGTCTGCGCCGCCTCCCACTCCGTCTCGCGGACGAAGACGTGGCGGTTCTTGGCCGATTGCCGCCAGTCGATGGACTGGGCGCTGTCGCCCTCCATGTAGCGGCGGAACTGCCAGAAGGTCTCGCCGGTGCCGACCCGGCGGCGGCCGTGGACGCCCTGGGACACGGTGGCGGCGACCCGCTCGGCCGCGACCAGAAGCGGCGGCAGGCGCAGGGCCAGATCCTCCGCCCGGTGCTGGGTGCGGATCACGTCCGCGGTATCGGGGGCGGTGCGGGAATTGGTGGCGGCCATTCCGTTGTCCAAATCGGACGGCCCGTGTCCGGGCCGCCTACATCACATCAAGGGCCGGCACAGCCGGTCGATCACGTCGTCCAGCGTGACGCCGTCGGCGCGGGCGGAGAAATTAAGCGCCATGCGGTGGCGCAGCACCGGCTTGGCGAGGTCCAGCACATCGTCCAGCGACGGGGCCAGCCGGCCATCCAGCAGGGCGCGGGCGCGGGCGGCGAGCATCAGCGACTGGCTGGCGCGGGGGCCGGGACCCCAGGCCACATGCCGCCGCACCTCCTCGATCGGACTTTCCTCCGGCCGGGCGTTGCGCACGAGGTCCAGGATGCCGTCCACCACGCTGTCGCCCACCGGGATACGGCGGACCAGCGCCTGCGCGGTCATCAGCTCCTGCGGGGTGAGCACGGCCGAGGCGCGGGCGGTGTCGGCGCCGGTGGTGGCGATCATCATGCGGCGTTCCGCATCACGGTCGGGATAGAGCACGTCCACCTGCAGCAGGAAGCGGTCGAGCTGCGCCTCGGGCAGGGGATAGGTGCCCTCCTGCTCTAGCGGGTTCTGGGTGGCGAGCACATGGAAGGGGCGGGGCAGGGGATGGTAATGGCCGGCGACGCTGACCCGCCCCTCCTGCATCGCCTGCAACAGGGCGGACTGGGTGCGCGGGCTGGCGCGGTTGATCTCGTCCGCCATCAGGAGCTGGCTGAACACCGGGCCGGGGATGAAGCGGAAGGCGCGGCGGCCCTGCTCCCCCTCCTCCAGCACTTCGGAACCCAGGATGTCGGCCGGCATCAGGTCGGGCGTGCACTGAATGCGCTTCTCATCCAGGCCCAGCACCGTGCCCAGCGTTTCCACCAGCCGGGTCTTGGCAAGGCCGGGCACGCCGATCAGCAGCAGGTGGCCGCCGGCCAGCAGGGTCACCAGCGACAGGTCGATGGCGGTCTGCTGGCCATAGATCACCCGGCCGATCATCTCCCGCACGGTGGCAAGCCGTTCGCCGAGCTGCTCCACTTCCGCCACCAGGGCCTTGGCGTCGGGGCCTTGCGGGTCGGGGGCGCCGCGGGAAAGGTCGAACGTGCTCACATCCAGATTCCTTCTGTCCCAGGCCGACCCGGCCTCCTGGAAGGCGCCGCGGTCAGCAAGTCCGGTCCGGTTCCCGAACCAAGACCGCCAGACTATGTTAACTTCATGGCCCTGTGCGGTGCCATTCAGGGGTGACTCCCCTGGACCACGACGCCGACGGCAACCCTTTCACCGAGTAGATGGTCGATCCCGCCATGGAGGAAAGCAAGAGCCGAGAGGAAAAGTTCCCGAGCCTCGGCGGCGCCCGCCGTGCCAGCGGCGGACCCGGCCCGACGGCGGAAGACGAAGCCTATGAAATCCGCATCGCCCGGGACGGCACCTGGTATTATCACGGCAGCCCGATCGGCCGCATCGCCTTGTGCAAGCTCTTCTCCACCGTGCTGCGCCGGGACGAGAGGGGCGACTACTGGCTGATCACGCCGGCGGAGCGCGGGCGCATCACGGTGGAGGATGCGCCTTTTGTCGCGGTGGAGGTCACCGCCGACGGCGAAGGGCAGGATCAGCGCCTGACCTTCCGCACCAACCTGGACCATGAGGTCACGGCCGGTCCCGACCACCCGATCCGGGTAGAGACCGATCCGGGTACGGGCGAACCCAGCCCCTATGTGCTGGTGCGCGACAATCTGGAAGCCCGCATCAATCGCGCTACCTTCTACCATCTGGTCGAACGGGGCGAGGAACAAGCGGGACCGGAAGGCACCGAGTTCGGCGTCTGGAGCGGCGGCTGCTTCTTCCCCCTGGGCCGGCTGCCTGCATGAATTTGGCCCGCATTGGATTGTTCGTGTAACCTGATGGCACGATGACGCCGACGCCCACCGAAGAAGATATCCGCAGCCGCTTCCGCCGACGCCGCAATCCGCCCATGCGGGTGATCGGCATCCGTGGCGACCATGATGGCAATCCCGGCCTTCATCCCCCGGCGGAGCTGCGGGACGCCGCCGTTCTGGTGGGGCTGGTCGCGCATGACAGCGGGCTGACGGTGATGCTGACCCAGCGCACCGCCCATCTGGCCGCCCATGCCGGCCAGATCAGCTTCCCCGGCGGCCGGGTGGAGCCGGAGGATCAGGGGCCGGTGGACACCGCGCTCCGCGAGACGGAGGAGGAGGTCGGGCTGCCCCGCACGCGGGTGGAGGTGCTGGGCTTCCTCGACACCTATATCACCCGCACCGGCTTCCGCATCACGCCGGTGGTGGCGATCATCCGCCCGCCCTTCATCCTGCGCCCCGACCCTTATGAGGTGGAGGAGGTGTTCGAGGCCCCCCTCTCCTTCATCCTGGACCCTGCCAACCGCATCCGCGAATCCCGGGAGTTCAAGGGCGCCATGCGCCATTTCTGGGCCTTTCCCTATGGCCGGCATTATATCTGGGGCGCGACCGCCGGCATGTTGATCAATCTGTGCGAGGTTCTGGGCGGAGAGGTGGAGGCGGCGTGACGGCCGGGTGAATCCGCTTCACCCGATCGTGAAAAGGCCGCGTTTGCCGACGGGCGGGAAGCTGCCGAGAGTGGGGACACAGCCCCACCGATCCGGAGCCAGCGCCCATGTCCAGCACCAGCACCAGCCGAGTTCTCTTCGAGGCCGCCGACGGCATCGCCACCCTGACCCTCAACCGCCCGGACAAGCTGAACGCCATCGACTACGCCATGGCGGACCGGCTGATGGAGCTGCTGGACGGGATCGAGGCGGACCGGAGCATCGGGGCGGTGATCCTGACCGGGGCCGGCGACCGGGCCTTCTCCGCCGGCGGGGACATCCGCGAATTTTCGGGCAGCGTGGCGCAGGGGCCATTGGTCGCCGTGCGTGACTTCGTGCGCCGCGGCCAGTCCATGACCGCCCGGCTGGAAGCCTTTCCCAAGCCCATCATCGCCGCCGTCAACGGCCTCGCCTTTGGCGGCGGCTGCGAGATCACGGAAGCGGCGCATCTGGCCGTCGCCAGCGACCGCGCCCTGTTCGCCAAGCCGGAGATCAGGCTGGGCATGCCGCCCACCTTCGGCGGCACCCAGCGCCTGTCCCGGCTGGCCGGGCGGAAGCGGGCGTTGGAGCTGCTGCTGACCGGGGACACGTTCCCGCCAGCCCGCGCCCTGGAACTCGGCCTCGTCAATCAGGTGGTGCCGCATGGGGACCTCATGGCGGCCGCCCGCGATCTCGCCCGGCGGATCCTGCGCCATTCCCCGCTGGCCGCCGCGGCCATCATCACCGCCGCGACCCGCGGGCTGAACATGAGTATCGGGGAGGGGCTGCAGATGGAGGCAGAGCAGTTCGCGCGGGTGGTGCCCAGCCGCGACCTGCGCGAAGGGCTGGATGCCTGGATGGCGCGCCGGCCGCCCGCCTTCACGGGATGCTGACCGTCTCCGCCAAGGCGCCGCGCATCCAGTCGCGGAAGGCGGCCACCTCCGGCCGGGCCAGGGACTCCGGGGCCGCCACCAGCCAGTAGGCGGTCTCTGCCCGCACCGGCGGCCCCAGCACCGGCGCCAGCCGCCCGGCTTCCAGGTCGGCCCCGGCCAGGGGCAGGCGTCCCATGGCGACGCCGAGGCCCCTGGCCGCTGCTTCCAGCGCCATGTGGATGGTGTCGAAGCGCAGCCCGCCCCGGCCCGTCTCCAGCCCCGCCCCCGTCAGCTCCGACCAGCGGCTCCAATCCTCCTCCACGCTCTCCACATGCAGCAGGGTGGTTCCGGCCAGGTCGGCGGCCGTGCGGATGCCGGCGGCCAGGGACGGGGCGCAGAGGGGAACCAGATATTCCGGCGCAAGCCGAACGGCGGACAGGCCGGGCCAGCCGCCGCGCCCCATCCGCACGGCCAGATCGACGCCGTCGCGCGGGAACTCCACATGGCGGTGGCTGGTGTCCAGCGACACGGCGATGTCCGGATGGCGTGCTGCGAAGCGGGGCAGGTTGGGGACAAGCCAGAGCAGGCCGAAGCTGGGCGGCACGCTGACCGACAGCCGCCCGCAGGGCCTGCGCCCCGGCACCGATTCGGTCGCCCTTGTCAGCAGCTCCAGCGCGGCCCGCACCTGGGGCAGGTAGGCGGCCCCGGCGGCGGTCAACTCCAGACTGCGGTTGCCGCGCGCGAACAGGGGCACGCCCAGCCACGCCTCCAGCGACTGGATGCCATGGCTGACGGCGCTGGGCGTCAGGTGCAGCTCCTCCGCCGCGCGCTTGAAGCTCAGATGCCGGCCGGCCGCCTCGAACAGGCGTAGGGCGTTCAGTGGGGGCAGTCGGTAGGCCAAGGCGCGCATCCCTCCAGATCGCGGAAGCATGGCCCGGTGCCGGAAGGCGGCCAAACGAAATCCATTTCGATCCGAGTGAGTGGAATTCACCCGAATAGCCGGTGGATTTGGAGATGCATTGGCATCCAGCTCCGGCTGCCCCATCTTCGGTATAGCCACCATAATGCGGTTCCGCCGATGCTCAGGGTCCTGCTCACCATCCTCATCCCCCTGCTGCTGCCGACCCTGGTCTATGTCGGCTACTTGGTGCTGACCGGCCGGCGGGCGGCCGTGGGGCGGGGTGGGGAGCCGGCGGCGGATGTCCCCTGGGTCTGGCTGCTGGCGGCGGGTATCGGTCTGATGGCGGCCTTCCTGGTCTCGCTGGCGCTGCTGGGCGGGCACGGTACGGACAGCCTCTATATCCCCGCCCATGTGGGGCCGGACGGGCAGACCGTTCCGGCGCGCGTCATTCCGGCCGACCAGTTGCCGCGCGAGGCTGCGCCGGCCGAGGACGCAGCCCCGCAGTGAGCGTCCGAAGGGGGCATTGGACAATCCCGCGCCGGCTTGGTTAGATCGGCAATGCTGGACCTTTCCGGTCCCGACCGTTCGAGACCGTTGCCAAGAGGCGCCATCGGCACGCCGCGCATGGAACCAGTCCGCCACCTTGATCCCGTCGGCCCGATGGCCAGCCTTCAGGCCCGCCGGGTGCTGCAATCCCTGATGCGTACGGGGCAGGAGGCGCGGTTCGTCGGCGGCTGCGTCCGCGACGCCGTGCTCGGGGTGGAGGCGTCGGATGTGGACATCGCGACGCCGCTGCCTCCGGAAGAGGTGATGCGCCGGCTGAAGGCCGATGGCATCCGCGTCGTGCCCACCGGGATCAAGCACGGCACCGTCACCGCCGTACTCGACCATGACAGCTTCGAGATCACCACCCTGCGCCGGGACGTGGAGACGTTCGGCCGGCATGCCAGGGTGGAGTTCACGGATGACTGGGTGGCAGACGCGACCCGGCGGGACTTCACCTTCAACGCCATGTCCCTGTCCCCGGAGGGGGACCTCTATGATCCGTTCAACGGGTTGGAGGATCTGGAGAAAGGCCGCGTCCGATTCGTCGGCGAGGCGCAGGCCCGCATCCGCGAGGATGTGCTGCGCATCCTGCGGTTCTTCCGCTTCCATGCCCGGTTCGGCGGGCCGGAGCCGGAGCCGACGGCCATCCGCGCCTGCTCCGAACTGGCGCACCTGCTGCCGACCCTGTCTGGCGAACGGGTGCGGGAGGAACTGCTGCGCCTGCTGGACGCCGACCGGGCGGTGGATGTCTGGCGGCTGATGCTGGATTACGGGATTGTGGCGCATCTGCTGCCCCAGGCGACGCGGGTGGAGCGGCTGGCAGCACTGGACCGGCTGGAATGGATGGTGGGGGAAGCCGATCCCATGGCCCGGCTTGCGGCTTTGCTGCCCAAGGGGCGGACGACGGCGCAGGAGGTGGCGGAGCGGCTGAAACTGTCCAACGCCCAGCGGGACCGGCTGCTGTTGCTGGCCGATCCGCCGGTGGACGTGCATCCCGACCTCGGCATCAAGGCCCGGCGGCACGCATTGCAGAAGCTGGGCACGGAGCCCTACCGCGATCTGCTGCTGCTGGCGGCATCCGACCGCGGCACCCCGGCGGCGGAACTGCTGGAGCCGCTGGCGGAGGCCGCGTCCTGGATCATCGTTCCCTTCCCGTTGAAGGGGCAGGATCTGCTGGACATGGGCGTGCCGCCGGGGCCGGAAGTCGGGCGGATTCTGGCCGGGGTGGAGGGATGGTGGGCCGCCCGCGAGTTCCAGCCCACGCGGGAGGAGTGTCTGGCCGAGCTTCGGCGCAAGCTGGCGGAGCGCGCGGCGGGCGATTGAGCGCGGCCCGGCCGCGCCTTTACATGAAGCTGTAGGGGTCGATATCCACCTGCACCCGCACCTGGGGCGGGATTTCCACCTTGTCCAGCCACTCGGCCACGATGGGCTGGAGCGCCAGGCCCTTCGGCCCCTGGATCAGCAGACGCCTCCGGTGCCGCCCACGCAGGATGGACAGGGGGGCAGGGGCCGGCCCCAGCACCAGCAGTTCCTGCCGGTCGCGAGGCGCGGTGCGGCCGAGGCGCAGGGCCACTTGGTCAACCAGCCGGTCATCCTCTCCGGACACGATCAGGGCCGCCAACCGGCCGAAGGGCGGCATGCCGGTCTCCAGCCGGCTCTGCTTCTCATGATCCAGGAACGCCTCCCGGTCGTGGGAGGCCAGGGCCTGCATCACCGGATGCTCCGGCATGTGGGTCTGGAGGTAGACACGGCCCGGCCGGCTCTCACGCCCGGCACGGCCCGCCACCTGGTGCAGAAGCTGGAAGGTGCGCTCCGACGCCCGCAGGTCGCCGCCGGACAGGCCGAGATCGGCATCCACCACCCCCACCAGGGTCAGCATGGGGAAATGGTGTCCCTTCGCCATCACCTGGGTGCCGATCAGCAGATCGATCTCCTGCGCCTTCACCTTGTCGATCACGTCCTGGATGGCGCGGGGACCCAGCAGCGTGTCCGACGTCATCATGGCGACCCTGGCCTCGGGCCACAGCATCGCCGCCTCCTCCGCCACCCGCTCCACGCCCGGACCGCAGGCGACGAAGCTCTCCTCCGCCCCGCAATTCTCGCAGGATTCGGGGGTCTTGGCGGTGAAGCCGCAATGATGGCACTGAAGCCGCTTGGTCAGCCTGTGCTCCACCAGCCAAGCGGTGCAGTTCGGGCATTGCAAGCGGTGGCCGCAGGCGCGGCACAGGGTCAGCGGCGCATAGCCCCGGCGGTTCAGGAACAGCATGCCCTGCTCCCCCGCCTCCAGCGTCTCCGTCATGGCCTTGCGCAGGATCGGGCTCAGCCACTGGTGGCGCGGCGGGGCGGCGTCGGGCTTGCGCAGATCGATCAGGGTCACGTCCGGCATGGTGGCACCGCCATGCCGGCCCGGCAGGTCCATGCGGGTGTAGCGCCCGACCTCCGCATTCACCAGCGTCTCCAGCGCCGGGGTGGCGGAGACGAGGACGGTGGGGATCTTGCCCAGATGCGCCCGCGCCACGGCCATGTCACGGGCATGGTAGATCACCCCGTCCTCCTGCTTGAAGGCGGGCTCATGCTCCTCATCCACCACGATGAGGCCGAGATCGGGATAGGGCAGGAACAGGGCGGAACGGGCCCCCACCACCACCCTGGCCTCCCCGCTGGCGATGGCGCGCCAGGTGGTGCGGCGGATCATGCCGGTCAGGTCGGAATGCCACTCCGCCGGGCGCGCGCCGAAACGGGCCTGGAACCGGTCCAGCCACTGGGCGGACAGCGCGATCTCCGGCAGCAGCACCAGCGCCTGTTTGCCGGCCCGGAGCGCCGCCGCCACCGCCTCGAAATACACCTCCGTCTTGCCGGAGCCGGTGACCCCGTCCAGCAGGGTGCAGCTATAGCCGCCCTCCGTGACGCGGGCCGCCAGATGGTCCGCCGCCTCCCGCTGGAAGTCGGACAGGGTCGGGCCGGCCAGTGTTCCGTCCGGCGCCTGGAAGCGGCCCAGCGGGCGGATGGGTACGGGCAGCAGCACGCCGGCATCGGCCATGGCGCGCACCACGGCCGGGCTGCATCCGGCCTCGTTCGCGATGTCGGCGGCGGTGCGGGGCGGCCCGTCGGCCATCAGCGCCAGCACGGCCTTCCGCGCGGCGGTCAGCTTGAAGCCGTCGGGCAGGTCGGCGTCGGCCCGGCAATAGCCGGTCATGGCCCGCGGCTCCTCCAGCGCTGCCGACACGCTGACCGCCATGCGCAGCACGTTGCCGAGCTGGGACATGGTGTAGCCGGCCACCCATTCGATGAAGCGGCGCGAGGCCTCCGGCATGGGCGGCAGGTCGAAGCGGCGCGCCACCGGCTTCAGCTTGGCATCGGGAACCGCGTTCTCCGCCGGTTCGGCGGGTTGCGCCGGCGCGCCCCAGACCACGCCGAAGACCCGGCGGGGACCCAGCGGCACCTCCACATAATCGCCGGGGGCGAGGTCCAGCCCGTCCGGCACGCGGTAGTCGAAGGGTTCGGGGAAGGGCAGCGGCAGGGCCACGGCCACGCGGCGGGCCGGGCCGGCGGGCGGGGGCGGCTTGGATTTGGGCGATGATGCGCGGCCAAGCTTCGGCGCTTCCGGCTCCTCCGCCGTCAGGCGGAAGTCGTCCGGCGCAAGGCTGCCGCTGCTGCTGCCTTCCCGCTCCACGTCCGGCTCCGTGCCGCTTTCGTTCCTGGTGATGGCTTAGCAGATATGGGAGCTTCCGCGCCAGGGGCGGGGTGCTTTTCCGTGTCCGCCGTCAGCCCGGCTTGCGCCGGGATGACAGAGTAGAGTGGGCGTATCCCCTGGCAGGAAAAGGGAGGCGCCCTGTCCATCAGGTCGGCGAACGGCTGATGGATTTGATGGGGCCGCGAGGATTGCCGGACATCTCGGCAATCTTGCGGTCCTGTGCCTCCAGCCAGGCGCGCACGCCGGCTTCGCCTTCATGCTCCGGCACTTCGGCCTTGGGCACCTTGCGGTTGGAGCTGCGCGCGCCGTCCTGGTAGAGGACGTCGTAAAGAACATAGCCCGTCTCGACGGGCGGCTTCTTGCGAGCCATCAGACTGCTCCCAATTCATCGGTCATAAGACAGGCAAGCAAAAGGGCACCGGTCTCCCGGTGCCCTTCGCCGACCTGTATGAGCGAGCCGGTCCCGGCTGCTCAGGCGTTCTGCAGGTTTTCCGCAGAGGTCTTTCCGCGCCGCGGATCGCGCACTTCCTCATAGGAGACCTTCTGGCCTTCATTGAGGCTGCGCATCCCGGCCTTCTCGACCGCGGAGATGTGCACGAACACATCAGCGCCGCCATTGTCGGGCTGGATGAAACCATAGCCCTTGGTACCATTGAACCACTTCACGGTGCCGATCGGCATCCAATCCTCCATCATGGAAGAGTTGCACCCCTGCGCGCATGCAGGGGCGCGCCAGACTGGGGAGTAGCGATCCGATCACCCGAAGGCGGATAGGCCGGTCGTCCGAAACAGAATGACCCCCTAGATGTGAGCCTGTCAGGCCCACTAGACAAGAACGAATTCGTCGGCCCCCCTAGCCGGAGGGAGGAACAGCGTTGTCGCAAGGAGTGGGATCGGCTCCGTGCCCGCCCTGTGGAAGCGCGGTCGCCGACATCCTGGATGCACGGCCGGCCCTGGACTCCACGCGCCGGATCGCCCGCCCGGCACTGCGCCGGGCGATCGGAAAAGACACGGCCCGATCCCATCTCCTCTTTTTGTCCCACACCCCCTTTGCGGCCCTTGCGCGTTAACCCCGTAACACCCGGGCGGAGCGGCGGTTGGTTCCGGTAAGATTCGGAGTGGTGAGAGCCTTGGCCAATTGCTTGCGTGGGGTCGCTGGGAAGGCATGACGATCCAGAGAAGCCGAATATATCTGGGACCGCGCCGCGGCGCGGCCGTCGCCATTTCCGTTGCCGAAGCCCCGCCCTTTGCATTCCAACCCTTCAATCCGGACCTGACAGCCTGATGACGAATCGCGATCCCTTGCGCATCGCCTTCCGCGTCGGCCGGTTTCCGACCTTGAGCGAAACCTTCGTGCTGAGCCAGATCGAAGGCATGATCGAGCGCGGCCACCGCGTCTCGATCCTGGCCGATTCCCCGGCGGACGGGGACGGGCCTGCCGCGCTGCCGGGCCGACTGGCGGGGCTGGAGGAGGTCAATTACGTGCTGCCGCGCAGCCCGCTGCTGGCCCAGACCTACATGCACCTGCCCTATCGCATCCGCCGTGCCCTGGCCGGGGTGGAAGAGCGGCGGATGTGCCGGGACAACGACATCGTGGTCTGCAATTTCGGCTGGTTCGGGGCCATGACGGCGGAAAGCGTCGGCGGCCGGCAGCGCCGCGCCCGTATCCTCACCATCTTCCATGGCGACGACATGTCCCGCACCGTGACCCAGGCGGAGCCGGACCTCTATGCCGAACTGTTCCGGGTCGGCGACGTGCTGGCGGCGGTCAGTGATTTCTGGCGCCGCCGCCTGGTCGAGCTGGGTGCCCCGGAGGAGAAGCTGACCGTCCACCATATGGGTGTGGATGTGGACCGCTATCCGTTCAATCTCCGTCCGCCGGCCGAGGCTCGACCCTTCGAGCTGGTCACCGTGGGGCGACTTGTGGAGAAGAAGGGGGCGGAATTCATCCTGCGCGCCCTGGCGCGGGTGCGGGAGAGCCGCCCCGATCTCCGCTTCCGGCTGCGCGCCATCGGCGACGGGCCGCTGCGCGAACCGCTGGAGGCGTTGCGCGCCGAGCTGGGATTGCAGGACAGGGTGGAGTTCCTGGGGGCGGTGGCGCATGAGCGGGTGGCGGAGGTGCTGGCCGCATCCGACGCCTTCGTGCTGCCCAGCGTGGTGGCGTCCGATGGGGACATGGAGGGCATTCCCGTGTCGCTGATGGAGGCGATGGCGAGCGGGCTTCCGGTCGTTTCCACCCGCCACAGCGGCATACCGGAACTGGTCGAGCACGGCGTCAGCGGCCTCCTGGCCGAGGAGCGCGACGTGGAGGATCTGGCCCGGCAGCTCACCCGCATCATGACCGATGCGGACGGGCGGGCGGAGCTGGCCCGTGCGGCGCGGCGGACGGTGGAGCTTCACTTCAATGAGCGGCTCCTGAACGACAGGTTGGACGCGATGCTGCGCCGGCTGGCCGGGCGGGAGCATGAACCCTTCCCCCTGCATGAACCGTTACTGCGCAGGGCCTGACCCGTCGGGCTGCCTGTGACTGGAATTCAGCGAGGGTCGACTCCGTGCGCGTGTCCGTGATCATCCCCGTCTTCAATGGCGAGGCCTTCCTGGCCCAGACCCTCCGTTCCGTCCTGAACCAGACGCGGCGGCCGGATGAAGTGATCGTGGTCGACAACGGCTCCAGCGACCGCAGCGTGGAGATTGCGCAGGGCTTCGGCGGCATCGTGCGGACGATCAGCGCGCCCGGCGGCGGCGCGTCGGCCGCCCGCAATGCCGGGGTGCGGGAGGCCACGGGCGACGCCATCATGTTCCTGGACGCCGACGATCTGCTGGGCCCCACGGTGATCGAGGAGTTGGCTGCGGTGCTGGAACGGCGGCCGGGCACGGTGGCTTGCTGCCCCTGGATGCGGTTCGAGCTGGTGGGGGAAAGCTGGCTGGCCGCCCCGGCCTCCTGCGCGCCGCGGCGGAACGGGCATGACGATCTGCAGGCCTGGCTCACCGGCTGGTACCATCCGCCCTGCGCCCTGCTGTGGTCGCGCGCCGCCTATGAGGCGAGCGGGGGATGGGACCCGGAGATCAAGGTCAATACCGACGGCGACATCATGATGCGCGCCCTGATCGCGGGCGTGGAGCTGGCGCCGACCGCCGGCGGCACGGCCTATTACCGCCGCCTGCCCGGCGACGCCGTGTCGCTGAGCGGCAAGCGCTTCACCCGCACCGGCCTGGAATCCCGGCTGGCCGTGCTGGACCGGGTGGCGGATCGGCTGGGCGAAGCCGGCCGGATCGCCCGCTACCGCGCCGCCCTGGCGGAGGCTTATGACGGGCTGGTCCGCGATGCCGGCGGGTTCCCCGATCTGCGTAGCCGTGCCCTTGCCGCCGCCACGACCCATGGTGGGCCGGAGAAGCTGCGCCGCCTGCGCCGGCGGCTGGAGCGCGTGACGGACCGCGCCCGCCGCAGCATGCGCCCGCCAGCATTGCCGCCGGTGGCCGCCAGGGGCGTGTCGCCCGACCGGGCGGAGCCGGGGCCGGAGCGCCCGCTGGTCTCCATCATCGTGCCGACCTACAACCGTGCCCATCTGCTGCCGCGGGCGGTGGGCGGTGTGCTGGCCCAGACCTATGACCGGTTCGAACTGCTGATCATCGACGACTGCTCCACCGACAATACGGCGGAGGTGGTGGAAGGCTTCGGCGATGCCCGCATCCGCTATATCCGTCAGCCGAAGAATGGCGGAGTCTCCGCGGCCCGCAACCGCGGCCTGCGGGAAGCGAAAGGGGAGCTGATCGCCTTCCTCGACTCCGACGATGAATGGGTGCCGGAGAAGCTGGCCCGGCAGGTGGAGCTGGTGCGCCGCCGGCCCGACAAGGTGGGGCTGTTCTACACCGGCGTGCTGACCTACGGCGCCGAGGGCGACCGGCAGATCGAGGTGCCCGTCCATCGCGGCGATGTCTGGCGGGAGATGCTGCACCGGAACGCGATCCACGGCACCAGCAGCACCATGCTCCGCCGCGAGGTGGTGGAGATGGTGGGCTATTTCGACGAGACCCTGCCCGCCATCGAGGATTTCGACTACTGGACCCGCATCGCCCGCTTCTACGAGTTCGACTTCGTGCCCGACGCTCTGACCATTTATCACAATGAGGATCAGGACGAGTCGGCGGAACTGGAGCGGCGGTCGCGCAACTTCCCCGCCAACATGGCCGCCCGCCATGCCTACGCCCAGCGCTATGCGCCGGAGGCGAAGCGGGAGGGGGTGCGCCACCTGTTCCTGCTGGAAACCGCCCGCCGCCAGCTCCGCTCTCCCGTTGGGGATTCGCGGGCGGCGGTGAAGGCGCTGCTGCGCGCCATCAAGAACCGTCCGGCGGAGCCGCGCCTCTATATGTGGCTGCTGTTCGCCCTTCTGCCCCGCGGCCCGCGGGAGGCGATGGGGCCGGCGATCAAGAGCTTCCGGGAACGGGTGGTGCCGCAGCGGCTCTGGTTCGGCGCCGGGCAGGCCTGACGGAACCTGCATCGGGCGCAGCAGACAGCCGCAGGCTGCATGGGTGGCGTATGGACCCTCCCGGCCCGCTGCCCTATATAGGCGCCAACCCTTGCCACCCTTGCCGGACAGGTCCCTCATGAAGTTCTTCGCCGACACCGCCGATATTGCCGAGATCCGCGATCTCGCCGCCACTGGACTGCTGGACGGGGTGACCACCAACCCGTCGCTGGTCGCCAAGTCCGGCCGGTCGAGCTTCGTGGAGCTGATCGCGGACATCTGCGAGGTGGTGGACGGGCCGGTCTCGGCCGAGGTCGCTGCCATCGACTTCGAGACCATGCTGAAGGAAGGTCGCCATCTGGCCCAGATCGCCCCGAATGTCGCGGTGAAGGTGCCGTTGACCCCGGCCGGGCTGAAGGTCTGCCGCACCCTGGCGAACGAGGGCACGATGGTGAACGTCACCCTCTGCTTCTCCGCCGCCCAGGCCATCCTGGCCGCCAAGGCGGGCGCCGCCTTCGTCTCCCCCTTCGTGGGCCGGCTGGACGATATCGGGCAGAACGGGCTGAACCTGATCGCCGAGATCGTCGAGATCTACAACCAATATCCCGCCTTCACCACCGAGGTGCTGGTGGCCAGCGTGCGCAACCCGATCCATGTGGTGGAGAGTGCGCGCATGGGCGCCCATGTCGCCACCATGCCGCCGGCCGTGATCCGCTCGCTCGCCAACCACCCGCTGACGGACAAGGGCCTGTCCCAGTTCGTGGCCGACTGGCAGAAGACCGGCCAGGACATTCTGAGCCAGGAGCTGCCGAAGCGCGGCTGAGCCGCAGGCACGCGTTCCCGAAAGGGCCGTCCGCAGGGGCGGCCCTTTTTTCATTGGAGCGGGCTCAGAAATCGTATTTCAGAGTCACGCGGCTGATCGTGTCGGTGCCGGTCAGCCCCTCCGGCGGATCGCTCTCGTTCCGGACGGTGAAGGACAGGCGGGAGGAGATATGGCGGCTGACCTTCAGCTCAAGGGCGGAGATGCCTTCCAGCGAGCGGTTGTCCGCGCCGACCAGGGCGTTGACGGTCTGTAGGAACCGGGCGCGCGCCGCGATCTGCCAACGCATCGAGGCCGAGCCGCGCAGCACCGTCTCCGCCTCCGTTCGGGCGGCTTCCTGTTCGGTGGAGACGTAGCGGGTCTGGCGCAGACCGGGGCCGCCATCCAGCTCCAACCGCACCGCCGGCCCGTCCGCCGCCACCCAGCCGAGGCCGAGCGTCTCGGTGAAGCGCCAGGAATAGCCGGCGAAGCGGTCCCGCTCCCACCCCAGATGGCCGGACACGAAGAAGCGGGGATCGTAGAACCAGTTCGGCTCGTAATTGGTGGTGAAGCGTTCGGACGTGGTCTGGCCGCCGGCACGGCGGTAGTCGGCGGTGCCCTTGATAGCGTGACGCCAATAAACCGTCTCCTTCGACAGCCCGAAGCCCAGCGTCACCGCCGTCTCATTGCTGTTGCCGGTGGAAAGGGATGCGCCGGCTTCCGCGCTGCCGGCCCAGCCGACGAATACATAGTCGGCGGCGGCGACTTTGGCCCGGCGCGTTGCCTCCGCCTGCTCGCCCTGAAGCACCGCTGTCAGAGCCGCGATCTCCGCCGCCAGCTCCGGATAGGCGGCGGTGGCCAGGGCGGCGGTCTCGCCCAGGGTTTCTCCGTCGGTCAGGGCGGCTTGGCGAAGCATCCGCTCCACGCCGTCCGGCAGGCCCTGTCCGGCCAGGGCCGGAGAAGCGGAAAAGGCGAGGCAAAGCGCGAGCGCCACGGCGCGCATCTGTGTCCGTTGGATCATGGAGAAGCGATGTCTGACTGGTAGCAGGGGCGGGCGGGGCGGGATCGGCCCGTCCGGCCGGGGTTCAAGCACAGGGGCGTCCCCTCTGGCAACCCCGCGCCGCCCTCAATGCAGCTCGAGTAGGCTGTGGGCCCGGCCCAGAGCGGCGTCGAATCGCAGTATTTCCAGCCGCACCGGCGGGGACAGCTCGGCGCAGGCCCGCTCCAGCCGCCGCCGCTCCCGCTCCAGCTTCTCCGCCAGTCGGGTCCTGGCGGCCGGTCCGGAACGGCGGCGGGCCAGCAGGCGGCGCAGGCAATCCTCCGGCGGGGTGTCCAGACGGATTACATGCAGCGGATGCTCCCGCGCCAACTCGCTCGTATGCTCGACCTCGGCGCTCAGCACCAGCCCCTCCAGCAGAACGTCGTGCCCTTCCGCGGCGAAACGGCGGGCCAGCCGGAACGCCTCGGCCAAGCCGCCATCCACCGCCCGGATGGTGTCGCACCCGCCGCAGGTGGCCTCGCCATAATGACCCAGCACCGCCAATGGCCGCCCGCCCGCAGGGTGGGCCAGATGCCAGGCGATGGGCCGCCTCCGCCCGGCCCGCATCACCGGCACGGCCTGCGGCGGCGCTGCTTCGCCGGTCCAGCCATAGGCGGCCAGCAGCCTGCGGACGAAATGGGTCTTGCCGGCACCGGCGGTGCCGCGGGGATTGATGATGACCGGCTGCATCGAACCTCATGCCTGGCTTCGGGGATGGTCCGCCGATGATGGCGACGGCTCCCAAGGGGACCAGATATCCAGGTCACCCTGAACCCCTATTCCAGGCGCGGCTTTCGATTTGGGCGAAACGGGTTTCGGCCATATGCTGGAGCAGGAGGTGGTCATGGAACATCACATCCGCTTATCTCTGGACGATGCGGTATGGAGCCTGTTGGACAGCGCTGCCCAGGAGCGCGGCATCAGCCTCTCCGCTTATCTTCATGAAATTGCCGTGAACGAGGCAAAACGCATCCGGCGGGAGCGCATCCGCGCACAAAGCAATGCCCTTGCCGCCTGTATCGCCGAATGCCCTGAAGCCCGCGATTTCTATGAGGATTGGAGCGGGTAACCCGGTGAATTGCGGTCGTTGACGGTTACCGGCACCGCGCTCCGCGAAAGGCATGCATGCAGGGAGCGGCGGCACCTTGCGGGCGGGGCCGGAGATTGGTAGGAACCCGGCATGAATACGCAGGTCAAGATCGCCCCGAGCATCCTTTCCGCCGACTTCGCCAAGTTGGGGGAGGAGGTCCGCGCCATCGACGCCGCCGGCGCCGACTATATCCATGTTGATGTGATGGACGGGCATTTCGTGCCCAACATCACCATCGGCCCCGGCGTGGTGAAGGCGCTACGCCCGCACTCGGCCAAGCCCTTCGACGTGCATCTGATGATCTCGCCCGTGGATGCCTTCATTCAGGGCTTCGCCGATGCCGGCGCGGACATCATCAGCTTCCATCCCGAAGCCGGGCCGCACCCGCACCGCACGGTCCAGCTCATCCGGTCGCTGGGCAAGAAGCCGGGCATCGTGCTGAACCCGCACACGCCGGTGGAGATGGTGGATTACCTGCTGGGCGATGTGGATCTGGTGCTGGTGATGTCCGTCAATCCCGGCTTCGGCGGCCAGAGCTTCATCAAGAGCCAGCTCGGCAAGATCGCGGAGCTGCGCCGCCGTATCGACGATGTCAGCAGCCAGCAGGGCGGCCGCCCCATCGACCTGGAAGTGGATGGCGGCGTGAATGTCGAGACGGCGAAGCTGTGCGTCGAGGCCGGGGCCAACGTGCTGGTGGCGGGCACCTCCACCTTCCAGGGCGGGCCGGCGGCTTATGGCGCGAACATGCGCCGGCTGCGCGGCGAGCAGGGCTGATCCCGCCAGATGCCAAGCCCATCCCGCCCCGGCCGAACGCATAAGCGCTTCACCGCCGGCGGCGGCTGGCTGTATGGCAGCGCGCTCTACCGCCTGACGGCGCTGGCCGGGCGCGGCCCGTCCGGCCTGTCCGCCGCCCCGCCCGATCCCTGGCCGGGCGATGCCGCGCATGGGCAGGAGCTGCTGAACAACGTCTTCCGCTTCGCCGGCCAGACGCTGAGCGCGGAGCTGCCGCCCTGGCTGGACGATGCAGCCGGTCCGGCTTGGCTGGCGCGGATGCACGGCTTCGACTGGCTGCGCGACCTGCGCGCCGTGGGCGGGGACGCGGCCCGGCGGCAGGCGCGGCTGCTGGTGGATCACTGGGTGGAGACGCAGGGCCGCTGGAACCCGGTGGCCTGGGCTCCCGATATCATGGGCGGCCGGCTCTGCGCCTGGATCGGGCAGCATGATTTCTTCCTGGCCAGCGCCGACGATCATCTCCGCGCCCGCGTCTTCGACAGCATGGCGCAGCAGATGCGCCATCTGCAGCGCACCGTGCCGGGCAAGCTGCGCGGCGATGCCCTGTTGCTGGCCATCAAGGGGCTGGCCTATGGCGGTCTCTGCCTGCCGGGGTTCGAGGCGGCGGCCCAGGCCGCGCGCGACCTGCTGGTGCGGGAGCTGCCGCGCCAGATTCTGCCCGATGGCGGGCATGTGGAACGCTCGCCCGCCGTGCAGCTCCACACGCTGCGCCACCTGATCGATCTGCGCACCTGCTTCCGCACCGCGCGGGCGGAGGTGCCGGAGGCGTTGCAGCACGCCATTGATCGGATGACGCCGACCTTGCGCTTCTTCCGCCACGGGGACGGGGGGCTGGCCCTGTTCAACGGCACGGCGGAGCAGGAAGCGGTGCTGATCGACACCGTGCTGGGTCAGGCGGACGCCCGCGGCCGGCCGCTGAAGTCGCTGCCCCATATCGGGTTCGAGCGGATGAATGCCGGCCGCGCCTGCCTGCTGATGGATACGGGCGCGCCGCCGCCGCCGGGCCTGGACGCCGTCGCCCATGCCGGCACGCTGAGCTTCGAGCTGTCAGTGGGGCGGGAGCGGCTGATCGTCAATTGCGGGGCGCATCCGTCCGAGTTCGGTCCCTGGCGCGCCGCCCTGGCCGCCACCGCGGCCCATTCCACCGTGACGGTGGCGGATACCAACTCCTCCTCCGTCATGGATGAGGGCGGGCTGGTCCGCCGGCCCCGCAAGGTGGAGGTCACCCGGCAGGACAGCGATGCCGGCTGCTTGGTGGAGGCCAGCCACGACGGCTACCGCGAGGCGCACGGCCTGATCCACCGCCGCCGCCTGTTCCTGTTCGAGAACGGGGAGGATCTGCGGGGCGAGGACAGCCTGGAGGGTGTCGGCACGGCCGGCCAGGGCAAGGAATTCGCCGTCCGCTTCCACCTTCATCCAACTGTTCAAGCAAGCATTCTGAACGCTGGCGACGCTGCGCTGTTAAGGATGGCATCAGGGCAAGGCTGGCGCCTTCGTGTGGCCGGCGGTGTGCTGGAGTTGGCGGACAGCGTCTATCTGGGCAGCGGCCCGGAACCGCGCAAAAGCAGCCAGCTGGTCATCCGGGGCCTGACGGGGTCCGGCGCGACTACGGTCAAGTGGGCATTGCGCCGGGAGAAGCCGGCGGCGCCCCGCGCGACCGCCCGGACCACCGACGACGACGCGGACGGCTCCACGCCGGACCTGGCCACCTGACACAAGGGCGAGCCTCCGGACATGGAAAACAACGATTTCACCGATCTCTTCTATCTGATCGCCGTTGTCGGCGGCACCATTCTGCTGGGCGCCATCCTGCTCTACGCGATGATCCGCAATCGCCGTCGGCGCCCCATGCAGACCCCCGGCGAGCTGCGGGAAGGCCATCCCCAGCCCCGGCAGGCGGACAATGTCCGCAACGTTCCTCCCACGCATCAGAGACACTGACCCATGGCTTCCCCCGATCTCGTCCCCATCCGCCGCGCCCTGATCTCCGTCTCCGACAAGACGGGGCTGGTGGATCTCGGCAAGGCGCTGGCCGCCCGCAAGGTGGAGATCCTGTCCACCGGCGGATCGGCCAAGACCCTGCTGGAGGCCGGCGTGCCGGTCGTCGAGGTCGGGAGCCACACCGGCTTTCCGGAGATGATGGACGGCCGGGTCAAGACCCTGCACCCCAAAATCCATGGCGGCATCCTGGCCCGCCGGGATGAGCCCGGCCATGTGCAGGCCATGGAGCAGCACGACATCCCCGGCATCGATCTGGTGGTGGTCAACCTCTACCCGTTCGAGGCCACGGTCGCGAAGGGCGCCGATTTCGAGACCTGCATCGAGAATATCGACATCGGCGGCCCGTCCCTGATCCGCGGATCGGCCAAGAACCACGACTTCGTCGCCATCGTGACGGAGCCGGGCGACTATGCCGAGCTGCTGTCCCAGTTGGAAGCCAATGACGGGCGGACGGGGCTGGAGTTCCGCCGCCGGTTGGCGGCCAAGGCCTATGCCCGCACCGCCGCCTACGACGCCGCCATCGGCCAGTGGTTCGCGGGCCAGGTCGGGCAGGAGTATCCGCAGCGCTTCGCCATCGCCGGCGAGCTGCGCCAGACCCTGCGCTATGGCGAGAACCCGCACCAGTCCGCCGCCTTCTACGTGACGGGGGAGAAGCGGCCCGGCATCGCCACGGCGACCCAGTTGCAGGGCAAGGAGCTGTCCTACAACAACCTCAACGACACGGACGCCGCCTTCGAGCTGGTGGCCGAGTTCGAGAAGCCCGCCATCGCCATCATCAAGCACGCCAATCCCTGCGGCGTGGCCGAGGGGGAAAGCATCCACGAGGCCTATCTGCGCGCACTGGCCTGCGATCCGGTTTCGGCCTTCGGCGGCATCATCGCCACCAACCGCACGCTCGACGCCGTCACGGCGGAGGAGATCGCGAAGCTGTTCGCCGAGGTGGTGATCGCCCCCGACGCGGATGAGCAGGCCCGCAAGTTGCTGGCGTCCAAGAAGAATCTCCGCGTGCTGCTGACCGGCGCCATGCCGGACCCGGCGGCCAAGGGGCTGTACCACAAGTCGGTTTCCGGCGGCTTCCTGCTGCAGGGCCGCGATTCCGGCCGGGTCGCGCTGGACGGGCTGAAGGTGGTGACGGAGCGTGCGCCCGGCGAGGCGGAGCTGCGCGACCTGCTCTTCGCGTTCCGCGTCGCCAAGCATGTGAAGTCCAACGCCATCGTCTACGCCAAGGGCGGGGCCACGGTGGGCATCGGCGCCGGGCAGATGAGCCGGGTGGACAGCTCCCGCATCGCCGCCTGGAAGAGCCGTGACGCCGCCCAGGCCGCCGGTCAGGCGGAGCCGGGCACCAAGGGCAGCGTGGTCGCCTCCGACGCCTTCTTCCCCTTCGCCGACGGGCTGATCGCCGCGGCGGAGGCCGGGGTCACCGCTGTGATCCAGCCCGGCGGCTCCATGCGCGACCAGGAGGTGATCGACGCTGCCAATGAGCGCGGCCTCGCCATGGTCTTCACCGGCATGCGCCACTTCCGGCATTGATGCCAAGCCGCCTCTCCTTGCCGGGGAGAGGGGAATCGGGCGTAGCCTCCAGGCGCTCAGCCCAGGCTTACGCAGCCTGCGAGGCGGTCAGCTCCTCCACCACGCCGATGATGATGGCGCGGGTGCCGGGGTTGGCCGCCTCGAAGGCCACGCGGCCGCCGACCTGGGCGGCAAGGCCCTGGGCAATGCGCATGCCAAGCCCCTTGGTCTGGGACGGGTCGAAACCCGGCGGCAGGCCGGGGCCGTAATCCCGTACCTCCAGCCGGAAATGGGCCTCGCTGCGGCGGAACGTGATCTCCACCCGCATTTCCCCGCGCTCGGCCCGGCCATGCTTCAGCGCGTTGGTCACCAGCTCGTTGGTCAGCAGCGCCAACGGCGGGGCGCGGTCGGTCAGCACCGTGGTGTCGTCGGCATCGACGACCAGATTCTGCGCCGGCAAGCCGAGCTGCCGGGCAAGATGGCCGCACAGCTCCCGCAGGAACACCCCGACCTCCACCTTCTGGACATCGTCGCTACGATAGAGCCGCTCATGCACGGCGGCGATGGCGCGCACACGCCCCACGGCCTCCTCCATCCGCCGCCGCACCGCCGGATCGGCGGCCGAGAGCGCATCCAGGCTGAGCATGCCGGAGACGAGCTGGAGGGAGTTCTTGACCCGGTGGTTGACTTCCTTGATCAGCAGCTCCTTCTGCTCCAGCAGACGGTCGCGCTCCGCCAGGGCCGCGCGTAGACCTTCCTGCACCTGGCGCCGCTCGGTCACATCGCTGCACTGGATGGCGACGCCGTCGCCGAACCTGATGGCGGAGTTGCGGAACCAGCCGGGAATGCCGTCGCCGCTGAAGCTCACCTCGATATCGTGCGGCTCCCCTGTCTCCACCACCTGGGCATAGCGCTCCAGCAGGCCGCCCGGCCCGGCCGCGGTAGCGGGAAGCTGTTCCAGCAGCCGCCGGCCTTTCAGCCCCGTCTCCTCCGCTCCGAATATCCGGAGAGCAACGGGATTGGCATAATCCCAGACGAAATCCACGATGCGCCCGTCCCGCCCGCGCACGGCCGTCAGTAGGGCGAAGCTGTCCAGGGAAAGCTGCTGCACGGTCTGGAACCTGTCCGCCAGCACCTCCAGCTCAAGCCGGCGCAGCTTGTAGACGCCCAGGATCACGGCGATCAGCACTGCAATCGATGCCGCGGCGACCCAGGCGTTCCGCACCATCGCCTCCCGCCAGGGGGCCAGCACCGTGCTTTCCGGTAGGGCGAAGATCACGGATACCGGGAATCCGGAAACGCGCCGCCAGCCATAGAGCTTCAAGACGCCCTCCAGTTCGGACCGGGCCCAATAGAGGCCACGGTCGGCTCCGGAGGCGACAGCCGCCACAACGGGATTCTGCTGCGTCAGGACAGGGGGCGCGCCGCCCAGGCTCGGGTAGCGGACGATCATGTGGCCGTCGTCACGGACCAGGCCCACGATGAAACCCGCCTCGTCGCTGACGCGGGAATAGAAATCCTCGAGATATTTCGGCGCGACGGATACGACCAGGACGCCGTCGAATCCTTCTCCGCCGGGCGACGTGCGGCGGACGGCGACATTGAAGCGGAACCGGCTGGTGACGCGGCCGGGGTAGGCCCGGCTGATATAGGGGCCGACGCCGCTCTCGCGCAGGGCCTGCCAGTAGTCGCGGTCGACAATGCTGAAGGGGGCCAGGGGGAAGGAGTGGCTGCCGGCCCGTACCGTTCCGTCGGCATCGCTCAGCCAGATGGCGTCGGCCTGGTCCAGCGCGTCCGCGGTGCGGACCAGCTCCCCGTGCAGCGCCTGGGAGGCGGCGATCTCCTCCCAACTCATGCCGCGGATCAGCGCATCCACCTGCCAGAGAACAAGCTGTTGCGTCTCGAACAGCTTCGCCGCATGCTCATGCAGGATATCGATCTTCTGCGCCACGTTCCGTTCGGCCGCGCGCAAAGCCTCCTGCCGGCTGAGGAAGCCGGCAATGGCAAGGACGGCCAACGGAAACAGGATGGCCGCTGCGATGAGCCACCGGAAGGTGGTGGACCCAGGCAGTCGGGCCAGCAGACGGGTGCGCATAGCAGACTGGCCCCGACCGGATGTAGCAGCAGGCTATTAGACCGATCAGGCAATATCTCCGCCACAAGGCATTGGAGATATGCCGAACGGCATAGGCGGCTGGTGATGGGCCAAGCGGCGCGGCCCTGCGCGCATTCCATGCGTCGCGGCGGCTTGACTCATATCGCAGCCTCGGTTAGAAAGCGCGCCTTCGCCGGGCGCATCTGTGTCCGGCGTTACGATTTTCGTGTGTCCGTGCGATCTTTGCCGCCCCGCCAGTGTGGGCGGATTTCGCCGCAAAGCATAGGGTGTTCCGATGTCCCGCAAGTGCGCCGTGACCGGCAAGGGTGTGCAGTTCGGCAACAACGTCAGCCACGCCAACAACAAGACCCGCCGCCGGTGGGAGCCCAACCTGCAGGAAACCTCGCTGCTGTCCGACGCGCTGGGCCGCATGGTGCGCCTGCGCCTGTCCACCAACGGCATCCGCACGATCGAGCACAAGGGCGGTCTGGACGCGGCGTTGCTGGACATCCGCGACGCCGACCTGACCCCGGCCGCGCTGAAGGTCAAGAAGCAGATCGCCAAGGCGATCGCGAAGAAGCAGGACGACGTTGCCGCCTGATACAGGCGCGTCCCAGCTTCGCTGACGCATCGATCCGCTTGACGGGCTGATCCGGCCCCGCGCTCACCCGCGGGGCCGCATGCGTTTGCGCGTCCGCGCCCCAGCCCGAGCCGGTTCCATGTCGCTCTCTCCCGCAGCCCTGATCCAGCTCCTGAACGGCATCCCGCCGGAGTTTTTGCTCCTAGGTCAGGCCCTGCTGTGCTTCGGCGCCATCCTCCTGATGGGCCGCCTGTTCGGGGCCGCGGGCCTGTATCTCTACATCGCCGTGGCCGTGATCGGCGCGAATGTGGAGGTGCTGAAGCCTGTCCAGTTCGGCTTCTACGACCATCCGGTCGCCATGGGCACGGTGCTGTTCGGCTCGACATATCTCGCCACCGACATACTGACCGAGCATTTCGGGCGGGAAGCGGCGCGCACCTCGGTGTTCCTGGGCTTCGCGGCCTACCTGCTGTTCACGGTCTTCATGATCGTGACGCTGGGCTTCTCGCCCATGACTCCGGCGCAGGCTGGGGCGGAGATGGAATGGGCGCTGCCGATGCAGGACCATATCGCCGCCCTGTTCACCCCGGCCCCGGCCCTGTTCGCGGCCGGCATGACAGCTTACCTGACCAGCCAGCTCTTCGACGTCTGGGTCTACCAGCGCATCCGGGCGGCAACGGGCGGGCGGTATCTGTGGCTGCGCAACACCGGCTCCACCGCGATTTCCAGTCTGGTGGACAACATCGTCTTCAGCGTGCTGGCCTGGGTGGTCTTCGCCCCGACCCCGGTGAGCTGGGAAGCGCTGGTCTTCACCTACATCCTGGGCACCTATCTGATGCGCCTCGCCCTGGCCGTGCTGGACACGCCCTTCATGTACCTGTCCCGCCGGGCGCTGGGACGGCAGGTGGCGGGGACGGCGGCGCTTTAAGCAGGGGACGGGCCAAGCCCCGTCCTGTATGGTCCCGCACCGGCATCCTCCCTCCCCAAGGCGTCGCAATCCGCACCGAGCGACCTACGCATCTGGCAAGACCGATAAGATGACCTCCTATCCCGGCTTTTCCTTCGACATCACCCACCGCGATCCCGAGAGCCGCGCCCGCACGGGCCGGCTGGAGACGCCGCACGGGACCATCGAGACGCCCAACTTCATCTTCTGCGGCACCAAGGCCAGCGTGAAGGGTGTGACGCCGGAGCAGCTCCGGGCGGAGCAGACGGACATCATCCTGTCCAACACCTACCATCTGATGATCCAGCCCGGTGCGGACACGGTCGCCGCAATGGGCGGGCTGCACAAATTCATGGGCTGGGACGGGCCGATGCTGACCGACAGCGGCGGCTACCAGATCTTCGCCATGGGCCATGGCAGCGTGGCGGACGAGGTGAAGGGCCGCCGCAGCACCGCCCGCGAGAAGACCCTGCTGAAGATCACCGAGGAGGGGGCGACCTTCCGCAGCTACACGAACGGCGAGAAGCTGTTCCTGACGCCGGAGCGGTCCATCGACATCCAGCGCAAGCTGGGCGCCGACCTGATCGTGCAGTTGGACGAGTGCACGCCTTTCCATGTGGACCGCGACTACACCGCCCGCTCCATGCGGATGAGCCATCGCTGGGGCGACCGCAGCCTGGCGGAGTTCGAGCGCGGCGGGGGGATCAGCGCCAACGGCATGCCCCAGGCCATGTACGGCATCATCCAGGGCGGCATCTATCCGGACCTGCGCAAGGAAAGCGCTGAGTACACCGCCAGCCGGCCCTTCTTCGCCACTGCCGTGGGCGGAAGCCTGGGCGCGCACAAGGACCAGATGGTGGAGGTGGTGGCCATGGCGATGCCGCATGTCCATCCCGACCGGCCGGTCCATCTGCTGGGCATCGGCGGCATCGTCGACATCTTCGAGGGCGTGAAGCTCGGCATCGATACTTTCGACTGCGTCAGCCCCACCCGCATCGCCCGCCATGGCTGGGCCCTGATGCCCGGCGCGAAGGGGGAGCGGCTGAACCTCCGCAATGCCCGGTTCCGCGAGGACCCGGCCCCTATCGATGAAAGCTGCGGCTGCCACGCCTGCCGCACCTACAGCCGCGCCTATATCCACCATCTGCTGAAGGCAGGGGAGCTGCTGGCCATGTCGCTGGTCAGCCTGCACAACATCCACACCATGAACCGCCTGATGCGGGACGTGCGCGAGGCGATCCGCACCAATACGCTGGAGGAGGCGAGGCGGCGCTGGGTGTGGCAGGGGTGACGCACCTCCGCAGCCGGAGCGGTGCATCGCTCCGATAGAGTATGAATTAACCCAAAATCGCGCTAAACTGGATGGGTCAGCATTCGACAAGGACCTGATCCGTCATGTCCAGCCCCGTCCCGCACAGCAGTTCCAGCACGGCCGCCAGCCTGGGCCCCGTGGTGGATGAACATCTGCGCTGGTTGACCCGCTGGCACCGGGCGGTGTTCTTCCATGCGGAGTCCGGCCTGCCGGGCGTGGAGGCGGTGACGCCGCCCACGGCCTTCCTGGATTGGGTCCGCCGCATCCGCGACACCGAGTTGACGGAGCAGCCGGCGGTGGACCGGCTGGTCCATCTGCACGAACAGCTTCACCGCATGGCCCGGCTGATGCTGGCCCGCACGATCGAGGGCGACCGGCTGACCCTGCCGGCGTACGAGTCGGTGGTGGAGAAGTTCGAGGATTTCATCGCCCAGTGCCGCCGGTTCGAGAAGGCGTTCAGCATTGCCGGCAGCGGCATCGATCCCTTGACGGGCCTGCGCAACCGCACTGGCATGCATGAGGAGCTGGAGCGGGAACTGAACCGCTTCCGCCGCATGGGCAGACCCTTCTGCGTGGCCCTGTGCGACCTGGACAAGTTCAAGTCGGTCAACGACACCTACGGGCATGAGGCCGGCGACCGGGTCCTGATGGCCGCCGCCGGGGCCATCAACCGCGGCATCCGCAGCTTCGACGAGGCTTTTCGGATGGGCGGCGAGGAAATCCTGATCCTGCTGAAGGACACGACCGCGCCGGAAGCGCTGTTCGTGCTGGAACGCCTGCGCGCCGACCTGGAGGCGCTGCCGGTGCAACTCGCCGACGGCGGCACCCTGCACGTCACCGCCAGCTTCGGCTTGGCCGAAGCAACCCTGCATACGCCGCTCGAAGAGCTGGTGGACCAGGCCGACCAGGCCCTCTACCGCGCCAAGCGCACCGGACGGAACCGGGTGGTCTGTCATGGCGAGGCGGATCTGGTGGCAGCCGACGCCGGCTGAGCAGGCCCCAGACAGCCTGGGCGGAAGAAGCCCTTACGCCCGGAAGGACAGGCCGGCGCCGGGCCTGTGGGTGCGGAGCCAGTGGCGGGCGGGCACTTCGACCAGCCGGTAGCTCGCCGCGGAGACCGCCAGAAGCAGGGTGAAGAAGACGGCGTAAAGCGCGATCTCGGCCAGATAGCCGGGGGAGCTTTCCTGCCCCGGGAACCACGCCTGCAACAGAGCCCACATCACCAGCAGCAACGGCCAGTGCAGCATGTAGGCGGCATAGGAGATGCTGCCGAGCCAGACCAGGGGGCGGGAGCCGAAGACCCGCCCCGCGGACCCGCGGTTGCCGGACAGTCCCGCCACCAGCAGCGCCATCGCCGCCACGGTCAGCTCGTCATGGACGCCGTGATGCATCAGCAGCGCCACCGTGGCGCCCGCAAGCACGCAGCCGGTATCGGTCTGCACCAGCCGCAGCCAGCGCGCGCCGCTCCGCCATTCGCGGAACAGCCAGATGCCGAGAATGAAGGAGGGCAGGCAGCGGACCACGCCGAAATCATGGTGCAGATTCAGTCGCCCCTGTCCCAACCCCTCCGCCAGCAGGGTCAGCGTGCCGATGCAGGCGGCCGGCAGCACCATATGCCAGCCCCGCGGAACCAGCATCACCAGCGGCACAAGCCAGGGGAACAGGGCGTAGGCCGCGGCCTCCGCGCTGATGGACCAGGACGGCACGTTCCAGCAGAGCCCGTCTGTGACCCCCCAGGCGTTCAGCAGCACTACGGAAGCCGCCAGATTGCCGGGATCATAGCAACGCCCGACCGACCTGTTGCCGCCTTCGACCATCCCGGTGGCGACCAGCCCGATCAGCAGCGCCAGCGTGGCGATGTGGAGCGGATAGACCCGCGCGAACCGCGCCCACCAGAAGCCCCGCACCCGGTTCCATCGGACGGGTCCGTCCAGGAACTCGCCCGCATGGACATGGGCCAGGATGAATCCGCTGAGCACGAAGAAGAGGTCGACCCAGAGATATCCCTTCTGGATCAGTTGCGTCCCGCCAAGCCACGGCACTTCGAACCATGGTCCGAAGTGTTTGAAGTGCAGCAGCGCCACCAGCAGGGCGGCAATGCCCCGCAACCCATCCAATGCCGCCAGCCGGTCCGCCATGATCTGGCGCGGTGGCTCCATGTTCGCGTCCTCCGCTGTGGGCGCGGGAAGCGCCCAGGCGGGTCCTCGTGCCGGCTTCCGAATGCGTTTCGCGGCCGGCCTTCTATGCAGGTCCCTGTAGAATGAACGTGGCGGGGAGGCGCGCATTCCCGGCCCAGGGACCATGTCACAGCGGGAAATGGGGGAGCGCCGCACCCCGTTCGGGACCGGCGCTGCGTTTCAAAGCGCGGCAGGCGCTCTGCAGGCCGCGTGAGGCGGCTCCGAAAAGGTGGTGGCCGCGGCGACCGGGACATGAAAAAGGGCCGGCTCCCGGAGGGACCGGCCCTTCATGCGCGCGGATGTGCGGCGTTACTGGATGCCCAGGACCTCGGCCACGGTGCCCTGGTCGTCGTTGATACGCTCATCGCCGTCCATGCGGGAATACTCCCGGAGCTCCTTGGCCTGCTGCTCGGTCAGCGGCAGGCGCAGGCCCTGCTCCGTGCGCTCGAACATGTGGAGCGGCACCAGGACCTCCTGGTCGTTCCAGTTGAACCAGCCGTCATCCACCTCCAGCACGGCGAACACCTCGCCGTTCCGGCGGATCAGCTCATCGATCTCGCCGATCTCGGCCCCTTCGGCGCTGTAGACGTCCATGTCGTCCAGATCGTCGAGGTCGATGTCGGCGATCCCCGCCTGAAGCCCCTGGGGAGAGGCTATGGCCGTGCGGTCGTCGCCCACGGTGTCGGGCGTCATGGCGGGGTCGGTGGAGGTGCCCTGCGGCGTGGTCACCGCCGGCGCAGCCGGCCGGGCTTCCAGGGGCGGGGTGGCGTCGGTCTGCGCCAGGGCCTGGCCGCCGAGGAGAAGCGCGCCTGCGGCGGCGCCCAGCAACAGGGTGCGGTTCATGCCTAGCATGCTGATTTCCTCCGGTTTTCCGTTGGGATTGCCCTTCTCAACCATCCCCGACCGGAATCGTCACGCTGGGCCGGCCTCCTCCGCCGCGGCGTCTTCGGCCGCAATTTCCGGAGCGCCGTCGGCGTCGCGCTTGCCGGCGGCCTGTTGCCGGGCCCACAGCGCCGCGTAGGCCCCGCCGCGGGCCAGCAGGCCGTCATGGGTGCCGCGCTCCACGATGCGGCCGGCATCCAGCACGATGATCTCATCCGCATCCACGATGGTGGAAAGGCGGTGGGCGATCACCAGTGTGGTGCGTCCGCGGCTGGCTTCCGTCAATGCCGCCTGGATTTCCCGTTCCGTATGGGTGTCCAGCGCGCTGGTGGCCTCGTCCAGGATCAGGATGGGCGGGTCCTTCAGCAGGGTCCGGGCAATGGCGACGCGCTGCTTCTCGCCTCCCGACAGCTTCAGGCCCCGTTCTCCCACTACTGTGTTCCAGCCGTCGGGCAGGGCGCGGATGAAGTCCAGGATCTGGGCGCTGGCTGCCACCCGCTCCACCTCCTCGTCCGAGGCTCCGGGGCGGCCGTAGGCGACGTTGTAGCGGATGGTGTCGTTGAACAGCACCGTGTCCTGGGGAACGATGCCGATGGCGGCGCGCAGGGAATCCTGCCGCACCTCGCGGATATCCTGGCCATCGATCCGGATCGAGCCGCCGGTGACGTCGTAGAAGCGGTAGAGCAGGCGGGACAGGGTGGATTTGCCCGCCCCGGTCGGCCCCACCACCGCCACGGTGCGGCCGGCGGGTACGGTGAAATCGATGCCCTTCAGGATGGGACGGCGCTGATCGTACGCGAAGAAGACGTCCTCGAACCGGACCTCCCCGCCCAGGGTGCGCAGGGGCTGTGCTCCGGGCGGGTCCTGCACCTCCCGGTCCACCTGCATCAGCTCGAACATCTTCTCCATGTCGTTCAGGGCTTCCTTGATGCCCCGGTAGACGAAACCGAACAGGTTCAGCGGCTGGTAGAGCTGCAGCAGATAGGTGTTCACCAGGACGAAGTCGCCGATGGTCAACGTGCCCGCCACGATGCCGCTGGCCGCCATCCACATCACCACCACCACGCCTACGGCGATGATGAAGCCCTGTCCCACATTCAGCAGGGACAGGGAGGACTGGGTACGGACAGCCGCGTTCTCATAGGCGTGCAGGGCTTTGTCGTACCGCTCCGCCTCGAACCGCTCATTACCGAAATACTTCACCGTCTCGTAGTTCAGCAGCGTGTCGATGGCCTTGGCGTTGGCCTTGGTGTCGGCTTCAAGCATCTGCCGGCGGATGCGGGTGCGCCAGTTGGTCACGGTGATGGTGTAGGCGATATAGCCGGCCACCGTGACGAAGGTGGCCAGCGCGAAGCGCCAGTCGAACATCCGCCACAGGATCACCGTGACCAGCGCGATCTCCAGCAATGTGGGCAGCACGTTGAACAGCATGGTGGACAGGATGCTGTCGATGGCGCGGGTCCCCCGCTCAATCACCCGGGACAGGCCGCCGGTCTGCCGCTCCAGATGGAAGCGCAGGGACAACGCATGCAGATGGCGGAAGGTGTTCAGCGCCGCCTGGCGCATGGCGCGCTGGCTGACCCGCTCGAACACGGCATCGCGCAGCTCCCCGAAGCCCAGGGACAGCACGCGGGCCAGGCCATAGGCCAGGATGAAGCCCACCGGGATGGCCACAGCGGGATTTTCCGCCGCCGTGCGGGCCAGATCGCCGCCCTCTCCCGACAGGGCATCCACCGCGCCCTTGTAGAGGATCGGAATGACCACGTTGGCAGCCTTGGCGATGGCCAGGAACAGCAACGCGGTCACGACCCGCGCCTTGATCGATCCCTGACCCTGCGGCCAGAGATAGGGCAGCAGGGAGCGGATGGTCCCGATCTCCCCCAGGCGGTTCACGTCGGGGCGGGCATAGGTGGTCGGCAGGCCAGAGGGGCGCATGGGCGGGAAACTTCGCTTCGTTCGTCTTTGTCAATCCACTCCAAAGCTAGGGGCGATGTCGCCATGGGCAAAGCCCTCTCGTCCATTGTGGGAACGCAGGGCTGCCCCGTCCGGTTAAGGAAGCGAGATGCAGAACGCTTTCGGGAAAGGGGCAGAGATGATCCGGAATCACCCGACCATGCCGCAGCGCCGGAACCGCGCGCGCGCCATAGCCGTCACCCGCCAGGGTCGGGAGGCCATGCTGGCCCGTGCCGCGGCGCTCGGCGCGACGCTGTTGCTGGGCCTCGCCGTCGTCACCGCCGGGCAGGTGGAGGCGCAGGAGGCTGCTCCCGTGCCGGCTGCGGTCGTTGCGGCGTAAAACGCCGGAGGACGGCAACGGGAGCGGCTGACGTGGCGGGAGCGATCCGCTATCGTGCGGCAGGACCGACCATTTCGACTGCCGGGCGGACATGCGCACCCATCACGATCATCCGAACCTGTTCATCCTGGATCACCCGCTGATCCAGCACAAACTGTCCCACATGCGGGACAAATCGCGCTCTACCATGGGGTTCCGCCAGCTTCTGCGGGAAATCGCACTGCTGATGGGATACGAGATCACCCGCGACCTGCCCATGACGACGGAGCGGATCGAGACGCCGCTGGTGTCCATGGACGCCCCGGTGATCGAAGGGCGCAAGCTGGCCGTGGTGCCGATCCTGCGGGCCGGGCTGGTGATGGCCGAAGGGCTGCTGGAGCTGGTGCCGGCCGCGCGCGAGGGCCATATCGGCCTCTACCGCGATCATGAGACCAAGCGGCCAGTGGAATATCTGGTCAAGCTGCCGGACCCGGCCGGCCGCATGTTCATCCTGGTCGATCCGATGCTGGCGACCGGCTATTCCGCCGCGCATGCGGTGGACGTGCTGAACCGTCACGGCGTGCTGGATGCGCAGATCCGCTTCATGGCGCTGGTCTCGGCGCCTGAAGGGGTCCGCGTCTTCCATGAGGCGCATCCCAACGTGCCGGTCTTCACAGCGGCGCTGGACAGTCATCTGAACGAGAACGCCTACATCGTCCCCGGCCTGGGCGATGCCGGCGACCGGCTGTTCGGCACGAAGTAACGGACCGCTGAAGCAGGAACGGGGAGCGCTGTGCCGGCGCTCCCCGTTTCCGTTCTACTCCTGCCCCATGCGCAGGGCGGCGATGAAGGCGCTTTGCGGGATTTCCACCTCGCCGAACTGGCGCATGCGCTTCTTGCCTTCCTTCTGCTTGTCCAGAAGCTTGCGCTTGCGGCTGATGTCGCCGCCATAGCACTTGGCCAGCACGTCCTTGCGCATCGCGGCGATAGTCTCGCGGGCGATGACCCTGGCCCCGATGGCGGCCTGGATCGGGATCTTGAACATGTGGCGGGGGATCAGGTCCTTCAGCCGCTCCACCAGCTGGCGGCCGCGATATTCGGCCTGGGTGCGGTGGACGATCATGGACAGCGCGTCGACCGGTTCGTTGTTCACCAGGATCGACATCTTGACCAGGTCGCCCTCCCGATACTCCTCCAGCAGATAATCGAAGCTGGCATAGCCGCGGGAGATGGATTTCAGCCGGTCGTAAAAGTCGAACACCACCTCGTTCAGCGGCAGCTCATAGACCAGCATGGCCCGGCCGCCGACATAGGTGAGGTCCTTCTGGATGCCGCGCCGCTCGGTGCAGAGCTGCAGCACGCCGCCTAGATACTCGTCCGGCAGCATGATGCTGGCCTTGATCCAGGGCTCCTCGATCCGGTCGATCCGGATGGGATCGGGCATGTCGGCCGGGTTGTGCAGCTCCTTCACCGTGCCGTCGGTCATGTGCATGCGGTAGACGACCGATGGCGCGGTGGTGATGAGGTCCAGGTTGAACTCGCGCTCCAGCCGCTCCTGGATGATCTCCAGATGCAGCAGGCCCAGGAAGCCGCAGCGGAAGCCGAAGCCCAGCGCGGCACTGCTCTCCATCTCGAACTGGAAGCTGGCATCGTTCAGCGCCAGACGGCCCAGGCTGTCGCGCAAATCCTCGAAGTTCGCGGCGTCGGCCGGGAACAGACCGCAGAACACCACCGGGATGCTGGGCTTGAAGCCGGGCAGCATGCCGGTCGCCTGCCGCTTCTCATCCGTGATGGTGTCGCCCACCTTGGTATCGCGGATGTCCTTGATGGCGGCGGTGATGAAGCCCATCTCGCCCGGCCCCAGCCGGTCGATCTGCATCTTCTTCGGCCCGAAGATGCCGACGCGGTCCAGTTCGCGCGTGGCGCCGGTCGCCATGAAGCGCACCTTCTGGCCGGTCCTCAGCTCCCCGTTCATGACGCGCACCAGCACGACCACGCCCAGATAGGGGTCGTACCAGCTATCCACGATCAGGGCCTGGAGCGGGGCGTCCGCATCGCCCTTGGGCGGCGGCAGGCGGGTGACGATCGCCTCCAGCACGCCTTCGATGTTGATGCCGGACTTGGCCGACACCTCCACCGCGTCGGAGGCGTCGAGACCGATCACGTCCTCGATCTGTTGCTTCACACGGGGGATGTCCGCCGCGGGCAGGTCGATTTTGTTCAGGACGGGCACGATCTCATGGTTGGCGTCGATGGCCTGATAGACGTTCGCCAGGGTCTGCGCCTCGACGCCCTGTGAAGCGTCTACCACCAGGATGGAGCCTTCGCAGGCGGCAAGGCTGCGGGAGACCTCATAGGCGAAGTCCACATGGCCCGGCGTGTCCATGAGGTTCAACTGGTAGGTCTTGCCGTCCTTGGCCTTGTAGTTCAGCCGGACGGTCTGCGCCTTGATGGTGATGCCGCGCTCCCGCTCGATATCCATGTTGTCGAGCAGTTGCGCCTTCATCTCCCGCGCCTCGATGGCGCCGCAGAATTCGATGAGCCGGTCGGCAAGGGTGGACTTGCCGTGGTCGATATGGGCGATGATGGAGAAATTGCGGATGTGGGACAGGTCGGTCATGGAGCGCGGTCACCTCAAAGGACCGCAGGAACATAAGGCCGCGGCGCATGCGGTGCAACGTCGGCGCGGCGGATGGGCGGCCCGCGCCGCTTCGCGGCTGCTCTGCGCGCCCCTTCTCGCCCTGCTGGCGGGACTTCTTCCGGCCTCCGCCCAGGCCGAACCGCAGGTGCCCGCCGGCATCTGGATGAAGCCTGGCGGCAAGGCGGCGGTGGAGCTGTTCGCCTGTGAGGGCGGGAAGCTGTGCGGCCGGCTGATGTGGGCGCGCAAGAGCGTCTATCCCGAGGGCCAGACCAGGGACATCAACAATCCCGACCCCGATTTACGCAGCCGGGAACTGTGCGGAGCCGTCATCCTGTGGGGGCTGGAATGGGACGGCCCCGACACCTGGGAGGATGGCTGGGTTTACGATCCCTCCACCGGCAGCACCTATAATGCCCGGATCGTCATTGAGGGGCCGGAGACCCTGAATGTGCGTGGCTACAAATACGTGACCCTGCTGGGCAAGACCCAGACCTGGGCGCCTGCCCCGGACGATCTGGACCTCTGCACGCAGCCGATGACGGCGGAAGCCCGCTGATACGGGAGCAGGTCAGATGCCCGCCCCGTTCTCCATGAAGGCCGCTTCCGGCAGGGAGTGGTCCATGTTCAGGGCGGGAACTTCGTTGGCGCGGCGGCCGACGACGCGGGCGGGGACGCCGGCCACGGTGCTGTAGGCCGGGACCGGATGCAGCACCACGCTGCCCGCCCCGATCTTGGCGCACATGCCGACCTCGATATTGCCCAGGATCTTGGCTCCGGCCCCGATCAGCACGCCGTTGCGCACCTTGGGATGCCGGTCGCCGCACTCCTTTCCGGTGCCGCCCAACGTGACGCCCTGGAGGATGGAGACATCGTCGCCCACCACCGCCGTTTCCCCGATCACCACGCCGGTGGCATGGTCGATCAGCACCCGGACGCCGATGCGGGCATTAGGGTGGATGTCCACCCCGAACCGCTCCGCCACCACGCTCTGCAGATGGTGCGCGATCCAGTGGCGGCCGGCCTGCCAATAGTGATGGGCCACCCGGTGGGCCTGCAGCGCCTGCCAGCCCTTGAAGTGCAGGAAGGGATGAACCAGACCGGCGGCGGCGGGATCGCGGTCGCGCACGGCGGACAGATCCACCGCCGCGGCCTCCACCAGGCAAGGCTCGTCGGCCAGGGCCTGCCGGATCAGGTCGTACAGCGTGTTGGCCCCGACCTCCCCCGCCAGCTTGGCGGAGAGAAGGTCGGCCAGCGCGCCGTCCAGATCGTCATGGCGCAGAATCAGCCGCTCGAACAGGCGGGCCAGGGCAGGTTCCGCAAGGCCGCCGTCGAACGCCTCCCGCCGCATCTCCTTCCACAGGGGCGTGGGCGCCGCCCGATCGTCAATACGCGCTGCACAGGCCGGCATCGCCGCCTCCTCCCGAAAAACCTGGTCCCGGGCCTTCCCGCCGGGTTCAAACAGTTCTCATACCATATTGGCGCGCGCAGTGCCCATCGTCACAGGAATGCCCCAATCCTCCCGGCGCATTCCCGCCCCGCCGCCAGCGCCCGTTTACCTTCACCCCCGCATCGCCATATAAGGGCGCATCATGGCGCGCCGATTTTTGAAAATGCACGGGCTGGGCAACGACTTCGTTGTTCTCGATGCCCGCGAGGACCGGTTTACCGTCACGCCTGCGCAGGCCCGCGCCATCGCGGACCGTCGCACCGGCGTCGGCTTCGACCAGCTTATCCTCATCGAACCGCCCCGCAACGCGGGCGCGGACGCCTTCATGCGCATCTTGAATCCGGATGGCAGCGAAAGCGGCGCCTGCGGCAACGCCACGCGCTGCGTCGCCCGCCTGCTGGCGCGCGAGGCCGGGGCAGAGGCCGTCACAATCGAGACCACTGCCGGCCTGCTGGCAAGCCGCGAGAATGCGGATGGCAGCGTCACCGTCGATATGGGCCCGGCCCGGCTGGACTGGGACCGGATTCCGCTGGCGGAAGCCGTGGACACGCTGAACGTTCCCCTGTCCGCCGGCCCGCTGCACGGGGCCACCTGTGTGAACATGGGCAACCCGCACGCCGTGTTCTTCGTGCCGGATGCGGAGGCCGTGGACCTTGCCGCCCTGGGGCCGGGGCTGGAGCACCATCCCATTTTCCCCGAGCGCTGCAACATCGAGGTGGCGCAGGTCCTGTCGCCCGAACTGATCCGCATGCGGGTGTGGGAGCGCGGGGCCGGCATCACCCGTGCCTGCGGCACCGGCGCCTGCGCCGTGCTGGTGGCGGCCGCCCGCCGCGGCCTGACCGGCCGCAAGGCCACCATCCGGCTGGACGGCGGCGACCTGCGTATCGAGTGGCGCGAGGACGGCCATGTGCTGATGACCGGCCCGGTCGCGACCTCCTTCACCGGAGAGCTGTCGGACACGCTGCTGGCCGTGGAAGAGGTGGCGGCATGACCGAGGCCACGCAGTTGCGCGAGCGCGAAGACATCCACGCCGATGGCGAGGGCGGGCCGCCGGTGATCGAGCAGGATGGCGCCGGCCCCACGCTGGTCACCTTCGGCTGCCGCCTGAACGCCTATGAGTCGGAGGTGATGCGCAACCATGCGCGCGCCGCCGGGCTGGACGATGTGGTGATCGTCAACACCTGTGCCGTCACCTCGGAGGCGGAGCGGCAGGCGCGGCAGACCATCCGCAAGCTGCGCCGCGACCGGCCGGAGGCGCGGATCGTCGTCACCGGCTGCGCCGCCCAAGTGAACCCGGACAGCTTCGCCGCCATGCCGGAGGTGAGCCATGTGCTGGGCAACGACGCCAAGCTGACCGCCCAGCCCTGGGCCGATTTCGGCGCCGGTGCGACCGAGCGGGTGCGCGTCAACGACATCATGTCGGTGAAGGAAACCGCCGGCCACCTGATCCAGGGGATGGAGGGCCGCGCCCGCGCCTTCGTCCAGGTGCAGAATGGCTGCGACCACCGCTGCACCTTCTGCATCATCCCCTATGGCCGGGGCAATTCGCGCAGCGTGCCGATCGGGGAGATCGTGTCCCAGGTCCGCGCCCTGGTGGAGAGCGGCTACCGCGAGGTGGTGCTGACCGGCGTGGACGTCACCAGCTACGGCCCCGACCTGCCGGGCAAGCCCACGCTGGGCCAGATGGTGCGCCGCCTGCTGGCCCTGGTGCCGGAGCTGCCGCGCCTGCGCCTGTCCTCCCTGGATGCGGTGGAGATCGACGACGACCTCTGGCGCCTGATCGCGGAGGAGCCGCGGCTGATGCCGCATCTGCATGTGTCGCTCCAGGCCGGGGACGACATGGTGCTGAAGCGGATGAAGCGGCGGCATCTGCGCGCCGACGCCATCCGCTTCTGCGCCGAGGCGCGCCGCCTGCGCCCCGACATGGTGTTCGGGGCCGACATCATCGCCGGCTTCCCTACCGAGACGGAGGAGATGTTCCAGAACTCCCTCCGCATCGTGGAGGAGTGCGGGCTGACTTGGCTGCACGTCTTCCCCTACAGCCCGCGCCCCGGCACCCCGGCCGCCAGAATGCCCCAGGTGCCCGGCCCCGTCCGCAAGGAGCGTGCGGCGCGGCTGCGCGCGGCGGGACAGGCCGCCGTGGCCCGCCATCTGGCCGCACAGGTCGGCGCCATTGCCGACGTGCTGATCGAAAAGGGCCGGACCGGCCGCACCCCCGGCTTTGCCGAGGTGCGGGTGGATGGCGATCATGCCCCCGGCACCATTGTCCGTTGCCGCCTCACCGGCGTTGACGGGGACAGGCTCACCGCTGTGGTCGAGGATTGATGTTCGACTGGTTCCGCAAGAAGAAGCCCGAAGCGCAGCCGAAACCGGAAGAGGCCAAGCGCCCGGAAGAGCAGGCCCCCGCCACGCCGGCGGAGGAGCATGACATTGCCGCGCCGGAGCAGGAGCAGACTCCGGCCGGGACTGCTGCTCCAGTCGTCACCCCGGCGGAAGCCGAGGCCCAGGAGTCCCGAGCGCCGGAGCCTGCGGCTCTGGGTCCCGACCTTCGCGAGGACGACGGGGAAGGTGCGGATGGCACCGTTGCTGCCGACGACACCCCCGAAGTCACGCCCGAGCAGGCCGGCTTCGTTGCGGAACCGGAACAGGTCGCCCCGGCGCCCGCCCCGGCACTGCCCGAGGATGAGGACCGGCCGGAGAAGAAGAGCTGGTTCGCCCGGCTGAAGTCCGGCCTTTCCAAATCCACCTCCCGCCTGACGGAGGGCATCACCGGCATCTTCACCAAGAAGAAGCTGGATGACGAGGCGCTGGAGGAGCTGGAGGAGCTGCTGATCCGCGCCGATCTGGGCCCGGTCACGGCGGCCAAGCTGACCGCTGGCCTTGCCAAGACCCGCTTCGGCAAGGAGGTCAGCCCGCAGGAGGTGCGCGAATATCTGGCGGAGGAGGTCACCAAGCTGGTGCAGCCGGTGGCGCAGCCGCTGGTGATCGACGCCGCGAAGAAGCCGCACGTCATCCTGGTCGTCGGCGTCAACGGCACCGGCAAGACCACCACCATCGGCAAGCTGGCCCGCCAGCTCACCTCCGAGGGCAAGACGGTATGGATGGCCGCCGGCGACACCTTCCGCGCCGCCGCCGTCAGCCAGCTCAAGATCTGGGGGGAGCGCACCGGCTGCCCCGTTGTCTCCAAGGACACCGGCGCCGATGCCGCGGGCCTTGCCTATGAGGCGCTGGAGCGGGCGCGCGCGGCCAAGGCCGACGTGCTGCTGATCGACACGGCCGGCCGGCTGCAGAACAAGGCCGGGCTGATGGAGGAGCTGCGCAAGATCGTGCGCGTGCTGAAGAAGCTGGAGCCGGACGCGCCGCACACCACCCTGCTGACCCTGGACGCCACCACCGGCCAGAACGCCCATTCCCAGGTGGAGGTGTTCAAGGACATGGTCTCCATCAACGGCCTGATCCTGACCAAGCTGGACGGCTCCGCCCGCGGCGGCGTGCTGGTGGCGCTGGCGAGCAAATTCGGCATCCCGGTACACGCCATCGGCGTCGGCGAAGGCGTCTACGACATGCGCCCCTTCGAGGCGAAGGCCTTCGCCAGGGCGCTGGTGGGGTTGGAGTAGGCGGCTTACAGCGCTGCCGGGCTTCTGCCATACTGGGTCGGCAAGCAAGGAGGCATGCATGGGTGTGGTCCTGCCCCGAGCCATTGAAGAACTCGCCCGGCGTCGGGCCGAGGAGGCCGGGTTCACGGATACGGCCGACTACATCGCCCATCTGGTTGCAACCGATGCCGCCGCCGGGGTCGACCTGGAGAGCCTTCTCGCAGACGGGCTCCAGGGACCGGATCTGCCGCTGGACATAGAGGCGTTGCGGGCGGAAGGACGCGCGCGGCTCGGGAGGAACTGATCCGGTGCGCGTTGTGCTCAGTGCTCGCGCCCGGACCGATATCCTGGACATCTATGCTAATATCGGCGGGCGCGATCCTGCGGCTGCCGACAGGTTTCTTGATGCCGTAAGCGCGGCGGCGACGCGCATTTCCTCATTTCCAGAGATCGGATCGACCCGGCTTTGGAAGAATCCGGCCCTGCGGGACACTCGGGCCTGGCCTGTGCCTGCCTTCCCGAAATACATTCTCTAGCACCGCCCAGTATACTCCGGCCACCTGCGCATCCTGCGTGTGCTCCACGGCGCTGTTCCGGCGGAGAATATTCTGCGCACACCGCCGTGATGGCTTTCGTCAATGTGCCATCTTGAAAGATGGCAAGGATGAAGTGGGGCGCGGGGCTGGCGTGGTAAGGACCATGCCGATGCAGCTATGCCTTTGGCAGGCGGCCTGATCAACACGGTCGGCACCCCGCCGACGTCAAGCCAACTCCATCCTTTCCATCTTCCAGCCGGTGGAGCCGGCATCCTTCCAAAAACACCCGGCCCCATCCGTCCTTCAAGACAGTCCACTCCCCGCTTTCGCGATTCCGGAGAAGCTGTTTCCGCCCCTGCCCGGTCCCGTCCCTGCAAATTCATTTTCCGCTTCGCCCCGTCCGGCCCTATAAAGTCGAAAATTGGATGGAGCGTAACGTGAGCGAAATTGTACCCGGCGCCGCGCCGGTTGAGACCTTCACGGATGCCGAGGCCGCCCTCGCCCGTGTCCAGGACCTGTATGAACAGGCCGTCCGCCATCTGAGGGAGCGGTTCCAGGCCTTCGCCCGGGGCGAGGATTTGCCGGGCCGCGTCCGCGCCTGCTACCCCTATGTCCAGGTGACGATCCGCAGCGAACCGCGCATCGACGGTCGCCTGGCCTATGGCTTCGTCCATGGCATGGGGACGCACCGCACCACCGTGACCCGCCCGGATCTGTTCGACCACTACTTCCTGGACCAGTTCCGGCTGCTGGTGAAGAACCATGGCGTGGCGCTGGAGGTCGGGGTGTCGGACAGCCCGATCCCGATCCAGTTCGCCTTCCCGGAAGGCATGCATGTGGAAGGCGACCTGGACCCGCAGCGGCTGTACCAGCTCCGCGACTATTTCGACCTGCCCGATCTGGAGCTGATGGACGACAGCATCGTCAACGGCACCTATGAGGCGGCGCAGGGGCAGCCGAAGCCGCTGGCCCTGTTCACGGCCCCGCGCGTGGATTACAGCCTGCACCGGCTGAAGCACTACTGCGCCACGATCCCGGAGCACTTCCAGAACTACGTGCTGTTCACGAACTACCAGTTCTATATCGACGAGTTCGTGCGCCGCGGCATGGAGCTGATGCAGCCCAGCGACGATCCGGACACGCAGGCCTACCGCAACCAGTACATCGCGTTTGTGGAGCCTGGCGACCGCATCACCTGGAACCAGGCCCTGTATCCCGGCCGCGAGCCGAGCGGGGAGCGGGTGGCGCGGCTGCCGCAGATGCCCGCATACCATCTGATGCGGGCGGACGGGAACGGCATCACCATCGTGAATATCGGCGTCGGCCCGTCCAACGCCAAGACGATCAGCGACCACATCGCCGTGCTGCGGCCCCATGTCTGGCTGATGCTGGGCCACTGCGCCGGCCTGCGCGACACCCAGCGGCTGGGCGACTATGTCCTGGCCCACGGCTATGTGCGGGAGGACAAGGTGCTGGACGCCGACCTGCCGCTCTGGGTGCCCGTCCCGCCGCTGGCCGAGGTGCAGGTGGCGCTGGAACAGGCGGTGGAGCAGGTGACCGGCCTGTCCGGCTGGGAGCTGAAGAAGGTGATGCGCACCGGCACGGTCGCCACCATCGACAACCGGAACTGGGAGCTGCGCGACCATCGCGAGCCGGTGCTGCGCTTCAGCCAGTCCCGCGCCATCGGGCTGGACATGGAATCGGCCACCGTGGCGGCCAACGGCTTCCGCTTCCGGGTTCCCTACGGCACGCTGCTGTGCGTGTCGGACAAGCCGCTGCACGGGGAGATCAAGCTGCCCGGCATGGCCAACACCTTCTACCGCCAGCGGGTGGACCAGCATCTGGCCATCGGCATGCGGGCGATGGAGATCATGCGCGACTACGGCCTGGCCCGCCTGCACAGCCGCAAGCTCCGCAGCTTCGCCGAGGCGGCATTCCAGTGAGGTCGGCGTAGGTCGCAAGGAGGGCTGAAAGCCCGGATTGCGACGGGCCGGTCGGGCGGCGTCGCAATCCGCTCCGCTTCTTGCGACCTACGAGCTGCATCAATTGTTCGGCGGGGCCTTGGCGATGTCCTGCTCGGTCTGGCCGACCACATCGTCGTCATGGGTGCGGCCGGCCACGTCGCCGATGGACAGCACGCCCACCAGCCGCTTGTCGCGATCAATCACCGGCAGGCGGCGGATCTTGCGCTCCGACATGAGCTGGGCGGCTTCCGAGCTGTCCTGGTCGTCGAAGACATAGACCAGCTCATCCGTCATGGCGTCGCGCACCGTGGCCTCGGTGGGATTCGCCCCCTCCGCCACGCAGCGCACCGTGATGTCGCGGTCGGTCACGGTGCCGACCAGCTTGTCGTCCTCCCCCACCGGCAGGAAACCCGTATCGGCGTCGCGCATGAGACGGGCCGCCTCCTGCAGCGTGGTGGTCGGCTTCACCAGCTCCACATCGCTGGTCATGATGTCGCGGATCTTCATGGGTCCTGCTCCCTGCTGCGTACCGTGCCCCATTTCGGGGCGCTGCGCCCTCAACCGGGGCCGGTAGTCGAGGTTCCGGGCCATCGAAGGTCCGCAGCCGTTGACGCGGGCCATGCCCGCGGGCTCTACTGCCGCTCACATCTGCCGGCAAGGGGGAAGCATGCGCGCGTTGCTGTTGGGGACTGTGGTTCTGTCCGCTCTGATGGTTGGTCATCCGGCGGCCCAGGCCGCACCGAAGACGCTGGTCTACTGCTCCGAGGGCAGTCCGGAGAACTTCAACGCCGCCCTCAACACCACCGGCACCACTTTCGACGCCAACCGTCCCATCGCGGAAGGGCTGGTGGCCTTCGAGCGCGGAAAGACCAATGTGCAGCCGGCCCTGGCGGAACGGTGGGAGGTATCGGACGACGGGCTGACCTACACCTTCCATCTGCGCCGCGGCGTGAAATGGCATTCCAACAAGGACTTCAAGCCGAGCCGCGACTTCAATGCCGACGACGTGGTGTTCAGCTTCCACCGGCAATGGAAGCCGGAGCATCCCTATTACCCGGTCTCCGGCGGCGGCTACGCCTACTTCAAGTCCCAGGGCCTGGCCGACCTGCTGGAATCGGTGGAGAAGGTGGACGACCACACCGTGGTATTCCGGCTGAAGCATCCGGAAACTCCGTTCGTCGCCACGCTGGGCATGGATTTCGCCAACATCCAATCGGCGGAATATGCCGACTTCCTGGCCAAGAAGGGCGCGAAGGAGCGGATCGACCAGGACCCGATCGGCACCGGCCCCTTCTTCCTGCAGGTCTATCAGAAGGATGCCCAGGTCCGGTACCGGGCCTTCCCGGATTACTGGGGCGGCAAGGCGGCGCTGGACTCGCTGGTCTTCTCGATCACGCCCGACGCCGCCGTGCGCTATGCCAAGCTCCAGCGCGGCGAATGCCATCTGATGCCCTATCCGAACCCGCCGGACCTGGCGGCCATGAAGGCCGATCCCGCCATCAACCTGCTTCAGCAGGAGGGGCTGAACATCGGCTACATGGCGCTGAACACCCAGAAGAAGCCGTTCGACGATGTGCGCGTGCGCCGGGCCATCAACATGGCCATCGACCGGCAGGCCATCATCGACAATGTCTTCCAGGGCTCCGGCGTCGTGGCCAAGAACCCGATCCCGCCCACCATCTGGTCCTATAACGAGCAGGTCCAGGACTATGAGTTCGATCCGGAGAAGGCCAAGGCGCTGCTGGCGGAGGCCGGCTTCCCCGACGGCTTCCAGACCGACCTCTACGCCATGCCGGTGCAGCGCCCCTACAACCCCAACGCCCGCCGCATGGCGGAGCTGATCCAGGCCGATCTGGCCAAGATCGGGGTGAAGGCGGACATCGTCAGCTTCGAATGGGGCGAGTACCGCAAGCGCATCCAGAACGGCGACCACGGCATGGCCCTGTTCGGCTGGACCGGCGACAATGGCGACCCGGACAATTTCATGCACACGCTGCTGGGCTGCGCCGGCGCCGTGCCGGGCGGCAGCAACATCGCCAAATGGTGCCACAAGCCCTACGACGATCTGGTGACGGAGGCCAAGCGCGTGCCCGACCAGGCGGAACGCGCCAAGCTCTATGCCGAGGCCCAGCGCATCTTCAAGGAGGAGGCCCCCTGGGTCACCATCGCCCATTCCATCGTGTTCGAGCCGGTGCGCAAGGAAGTCGTCGACTACAAGCAGAGCCCCTTCAACCGGCATGAGTTCTACGGCGTGGACCTGAAGCAGTGAGGGTTTTCGACTGGTGCGGAAAACTTCCTGTGTCGAAGCTCCTGTCTGCCGTTGCATTTTCTTGCGTCACCCCGGCGAAAGCCGGGGCCCAGGAGCCCCTAGGGCGGTGCATGCCGCCCCTGGGTCCCGGCTTTCGCCGGGATGACGGCTGTGCCGGTTCTGACCGCCCCCGGCCAACGAATGCAGCCTCCTTGATCCCGGCCCACCCATGCTGAAGTTCCTGCTGACGCGGTTCGCGGTGCTGGTGCCCACCTTTCTGGGCGTCACGCTGCTGGCCTTCTTCCTGATCCGGCTGGTGCCTGGCGACCCGGTGGAGGTGCGGCTGGGCGAGCGGGGGATTTCGGCCGAGCGGTTGGAGGAGATGCGCGCCCAGCTCGGCCTCGACCGGCCGCTGCTGGAGCAGTATCTGGACTATCTCGGCGGAGTGCTGACCGGCGATCTCGGCCGCTCCGTCGTCACCCAGAACCCGGTGCTGGAGGAGTTCCTGACCCTGTTCCCGGCGACGGTGGAACTGGCGCTCTGCGCCATCCTGTTCGCCGTGATCATCGGCCTGCCGGCCGGCATGATCGCGGCGGTGAAGCGGGGCACGGCCTTCGACCATGTGGTGATGGGCGGCAGCCTGACCGGCTATTCCATGCCGATCTTCTGGTGGGGCCTGCTGCTGATCCTGCTGTTCAGCGTGACGCTGGGCTGGACGCCCGTGTCGGGCCGTCTCTCCGCGCTGTACTGGGTGGAGCCGGTGACCGGCTTCATGCTGATCGACAGCCTGTTGAGCGAGGAGCCGGGTGCCTTCGGCGACGCCCTGCACCATCTGATCCTGCCCACCATCGTGCTGGGCACCATCCCGCTGGCAGTGATCGCCCGCATGACCCGCTCCTCCATGCTGGAGGTGCTGGGGGAGGATTATATCCGCACAGCCCGGGCCAAGGGGCTGGCGCGGGCCCGGATCATCGGGCTGCACGCCCTGCGCAACGCCCTGATCCCGGTGGTGACCGTGATCGGCCTGCAGATCGGCGTGCTGCTGGGCGGGGCCATCCTGACGGAGACCATCTTCTCCTGGCCCGGCATCGGCAAATGGCTGGTGGAAAGCATCAACCGCCGCGACTACCCGGCCCTTCAGGGCGGGGTTCTGCTGATCGCCACGGTGGTGATGGCGGTGAACCTGCTGGTCGACCTGCTCTACGGCATCCTGAACCCCCGCATCCGGCATGGAAGGTGAGGGAAGAATGATGATCCCCGTTCCATTGCGTAGGTCGGATCAAGCAGAGCGCCGATCCGACACACCGCCCCAGGTCTTCACCACCGCGTCGGATCATCGCTGCGCTCGATCCGACCTACGGGTTGCGCGAAAGGCGGGCGGAGCATGACCACCCTCGACCCGACCACATCCGCCGCCAAGGCGCCCCCCGGCCCGGTCCGGGAGTTCTGGCAGGATTTCAGCCGGAACCGCGGGGCCGTGGGCGGGCTGGTGGTGGTGGCGATCATCGCCCTGCTGGCGGTCTTCGCCGACATCGCCGCCCCCTATTCGCCGGTGGAGCAGTTCCGCGACCACATCCTGGCCCCGCCCTTCTGGCAGGAGGGCGGTAGCTGGATGTTCCCGCTGGGCACCGACGATATCGGCCGCGACATGCTGTCCCGCCTCATCTACGGGGCGCGGCTGTCGCTGTTCATCGGCGTGCTGGTGGTGACCCTGTCGCTGGCCCTGGGCATCTGCCTGGGCCTGCTAGCCGGTTACTATGGTGGCATGGCGGACATGGCCATCGCCCGCTTCATGGACATCCTGCTGGCCCTGCCCAGCCTGCTGCTGGCCATCGTGGTGGCGGCGATCCTGGGGCCGGGGCTGATCAACGCGGCCATCGCCGTGTCGGTCACCGTGGTGCCCCACTATGCCCGCCTGACCCGTGCCGCGGTGATGGCGGAAAAGGGGCGCGAATACGTCACGGCCAGCCGCATGGCCGGGGCGGGCAGCCTGCGCCTGATGCTGGTGACCATCCTGCCGAACTGCACCGCCCCGCTGATCGTGCAGGCCACGCTGGGCTTCAGCACCGCCATCCTGGACGCGGCGGCGCTGGGCTTCCTCGGCCTGGGCGCGCAGCCGCCCACACCGGAGTGGGGCACCATGCTGTCCAGCTCCCTCCAGTTCCTCCAGCGCGCCTGGTGGGTGGTGACCTTCCCCGGTCTCGCCATCCTGGTCACGGTGCTGGCCTTCAACCTGCTGGGCGACGGGCTGCGCGACGCCCTGGACCCGAAGCTGAAGCGGTAAAGGCGTCCCATGTCCCTTCTCGACATCCGGAACCTCACCGTCACCTTCGCCACCCGCGCCGGCCCCTTCCGCGCCGTGGACGGCATCGACCTGCCCGTGGAGGAGGGGGAGGTGGTGGGGATCGTCGGCGAAAGCGGGTCCGGCAAGTCCGTGACCTCGCTGGCCGTGATGGATCTGCTGGCCGACAACGCAGATATCGCCGCCGACCGTATGGCCTTCGCCGGCCGCGACCTGCGGGAGCTGACGGGGCGGCAGCGCCGGGCCCTGAACGGCAAGGACATGGCCATGGTGTTCCAGGAACCCATGTCCAGCCTGAACCCCTGCTTCACCGTGGGCTTCCAGCTTGCCGAGACGCTGAAGGCCCATGAGGGGCTATCCGGCAAGGCGCTGAAGCGCCGTTGCATCGAGCTGCTGGAACAGGTCGGCATTCCCGCCCCCGAGAGCCGCCTGTCCGCCTTCCCGCACCAGCTTTCCGGCGGCATGAGCCAGCGGGTGATGATCGCCATCGCCGTGGCCTGCAACCCGCGCCTGCTGATCGCGGATGAGCCGACGACGGCCCTGGACGTGACCATCCAGAAGCAGATCCTGGACCTGCTGCGCGACCTTCAGCGCGACCGCGGCATGGGGCTGGTGCTGATCACCCACGATATGGGCGTGGTGGCGGAGATGGCGGATCGGGTGGTGGTGATGTATGCCGGCCAGGTGGCGGAGACCCGCCGGGCCGACGACCTGTTCGCCGCCCCCCGCCATCCCTATACCCGCGCCCTGCTGGACGCGCTGCCAGAGCGGGCGCTGGGCAAGCGCCGCCTGCCCACCATCCCCGGCGTGGTTCCCGGCGTGTTCGACCGGCCGCAGGGCTGCCTGTTCAACCCCCGCTGCGCCTTCGCCATCGACGCCTGCCGCGCTGGCCGCCCGCCCTTGCTGGACGATGCCGGCGGGCGGGTGCGCTGCATCCGGGCGGATGAGATAGGGCAGGTGGGCGAAATGGCTTCGTGATGTTATATATGACATCATGAGCATGCGGGTGGTGATCGACACCGACGTCATGGTGGCCGCACTCGAAAGCGCCAGCGGCGCGTCGAGAGCGCTCCTGCTATCCATTTTGGATGGCAAGGCGGTGCTGGTCTGCTCGACCCCGCTGTTCTTTGAGTATGAGGCCGTACTGACCCGCCCACAGGTGCTGCAGAGGGCAGGTGTCACAAGCGTGGATGTGAGGGAGTTCCTGGATGAACTCGCGTCCCTTTGCGTGCCCGTCGGGTTCGATTTCCGCTGGCGTCCGGTGGCAGACGATCCTGACGATGATCTTGTGATTGAAACCGCCGTGAATGGCATGGCCGATGCCATTGCGACGTTCAATATCAAGGACATCAGGGCTGGTGCCGAAAACTTCGGCATCATCGCTTGCCGCCCGGTCGAGGTGCTGAGGAGGATTACAAGATGACGAGCTTTCCGCTCAGACTTCCGGAGGACCTGAAGGCCGCCGCTGCCGCCCAGGCTGCGAAGGCTGGAATCAGCCTGAACCAGTACATTGCCCTGGCTGTGGCGGGGCGGGTAGCTGCGCAGTCGGATGCTGAGCGCTCGCTGGCTGTTCGTGCCGCCCGCGCCATTCCGGGCCGGGCGAGGGCCGTTCTTGCCAAGGCCGGTCAGGGGAATGAGCCCCGGCCGGACGACCGGTTGGAGGATTGAGAAGCCGATGCCGTCCACCCTGACCGCCGCCCGGACCGTTGCCGTTTCTGACACGGCACCCATCGTGCTGGAAGCCCGCGAGCTGAAGCGGCACTATGCGGTGAAGCGCGGGCTGTTCGCCAGGCCGGCCACCGTCAAGGCGCTGGACGGGGCCAGCTTCGCCGTGCGGGCCGGGCGCACCCTGGCCGTGGTGGGGGAGAGCGGGTGCGGGAAATCCACCCTGGCCCGCGTCCTGGCCCGGATCGAGACGCCCAGCGAGGGCGCGCTCTTCTTCGACGGCAAGGACGTGCTGCACGCCAGTCCGGAGGAACAGCGGGAGCTGCGCCGCACCGTGCAGATGGTGTTCCAGAACCCCTATGGCTCCCTGAACCCGCGCCAGAAGGTGCGGACCATCCTGGAGGAGCCGCTGAAGCTGAACACCGACCTGCAGCCGGAGCAGCGGCGGGAGCGGGTGCTGGCCATGATGGCCAAGGTCGGGCTGCGCCCCGAACAGGCGGAGCGCTATCCGCACATGTTCTCCGGCGGGCAGCGCCAGCGCATCGCCATTGCCCGCGCCCTGATGCTGAACCCCCGCGTGGTGGTGGCGGATGAGCCGGTATCGGCCCTGGACGTGTCCATCCAGGCGCAGGTCCTGAACCTGATGATGGATCTGCAGGAGGAGTTCGGGCTGGCCTATGTCTTCATCAGCCACGACCTGTCCGTGGTGCGCCACATCGCCGACGAGGTGATGGTGATGTATCTGGGCCGGCCGGTGGAGCATGGGGACAAGGACACGATCTTCACCCGCCCCCGCCACCCCTATACCCGAGCCCTTCTGGCCTCCATGCCGCGGGTGGGCCGGCATGACGGGCCGGCGTCGGCCCCGCTGACGGGCGAGCTGCCCAGCCCGATGAACCCGCCGCCGGGCTGCACCTTCCACCGGCGCTGCCCCATGGCCCAAGGCCGCTGCGCCATCGAAGTGCCGGCCTCCCGGCCGGTGGACGGGCGCTTGGTCGCCTGCCACTTCGCCGAACAGGTGGAGTGAGGCGGGGCCGGGCGGCGCGCCGGCGGACATGCGGCAGACATCGGCCAGACATGTTGGCTCACTACCCTTCGGGGTAGAGGCCACCACTTCGGAGCCCGCCGCATCATGTCTGCCGCCCCTCTGTCCGGCGTAGCTGCCGCCGCGCCCCTTCCGTCCTTCACCGCCGCGCGGAGCCAGGACCACCCGGCCCAGGGCCGGCACGACATCTACCGCTTCCCGCACAAGGCGATCCGGCATGCCGGGGCGCAGATGCTGATGCGGCTGGGGAGTGCTGGCTGGGAGGATGAGCTGGAGTCCGCCGGGCTGGTGGCGGAGCTGAAGCTCTTGCTGGAGCATATCCGCCGCCATATGGCGCAGGAGGAGGATGTGATCCACCCGGCGCTGGAGGAGCGGCTGCCGGGTTTCTGCCAAGTCATGGACCGGCAGCACCGTCGGCAGCTCTCACGCATGGGGGACCTGGATCTATTGGTGGTCCGCCTCGCACGGTGCGGCGAGGCGGAGCGGTCGGCCACCGGCCACGAACTCTATCTCGCCTTCGCCGGTTTCTTCGGAGAGCATCTCCTTCACATGCAGGAGGAGGAGGCACTGATCCTCCCCACGCTGCAACGGCTGTTCACGGACGCCCAGCTTCTGGCGCTTGAGGAGCGGATATTCGACTCGACGCCGCTCGACTCCGTGCTGGGCGGCATCCGCCGGCTCGTCCCCGCCCTGAACCCGGCGGAGCGGGTGGAACTGCTCCTGCAACTGCGCGGGGGCACGGCGGTGGAGGTTTTCCTGGCCGTCCTGGAACGCGCCGCTCGCCCCACCCTCGATCCCGGAGACTGGCGCGATCTGCTGCGCCGGCTCGAACTGGACCAGGAGTTCTAGAGCATTTTCCTCTCAGTCGAGGTCGTATCCGGCAGCGGCGAAGTAGTTTTGGCATTCAGCTGGCGTGAAGGCGTCGATGCTGGTGGCGATGGCCCGCCAGAGCTCGTCCTTGGTTCTGGCGGCAGCTTTCTTCAGCAGGCTCTTGAGCTTGGAGAAGGCCATCTCGATGGGATTGAAGTCAGGGCTATAGGGCGGCAGGTAGCGCAGCTCGGCCCCGGTTCTCTCGATGGCGTCGCGCACGCCTGCGAGCTTGTGGGCCGGCAAATTATCCATCACCACCACATCGCCTCTCGCCAGCGTCGGCGCTAGCACCTGCTCCACATAGGCCAGGAAGGCCGGGCCGTTCATGGCGCCGTCCAGCACCATGGGCGCTGTCATGCCGCCCAGCCTCAGCGCACCGACGAAGGTGGTGGTCTTCCAGTGTCCGTGCGGCACCGCCGCCCGGCAGTGTTCGCCGCGCGCAGCCCGGCCGCGCAGCCGAGCCATCCTGGTGGACGCGCCGGTCTCGTCGATGAACACCAAGCGCTCGGGCGCCAGGTCCGGCTGCAGCTCGAACCAGGCTTGCCGGCGCTTCAGGATGTCAGGCTGCTGCTGCTCGGCGGCGTGCGCGGTTTTTTTTGAAGCTCATGCCATGCCGGTCCAACAGCCGCCAGACACTGCTCACGGCGGCTTTCACCCCATGCCTCCGCTCCAGATGCGCGGCCATCTCGGCCAGGGTGATGTCGGGGTTCGCTTCAATCAGCGCCAGGATCTCGGCCGCATGCGCCTCCAGCCGGTGGGAGTGGCGACCGCCGCCCATCGGCCGGGGCCGGGCATTCCCTTCCTCCTGCCAGCGCGCCAGCCACTTGATGGCGGTGGACGGGGCGACACCGAACCGCTCGGCCGCAGAGCGTCGGGATTGTCCGCCCTCCACCGCTGCGATCAGACGCTCACGAAGGTCCATGGAAAGAGGTCGCGTCATCAGGGCTGGCCTCCTGCTCCAGCCCTCGTCTTGAATCACGTTCCGCCAAAAATGGGAATCCCTCGCGATTCCTTCAGACAAGAAAATGCTCTAGGAGGCTCCGCGACCCTTGTCCCTCGACAGGCTCAGGGCGAGGAGGGGAGGGGGGAAGACATTTCATCCGCCCCATCCGTAACCCTGCCCATGGGCATAGATCCGCCGATCCCGGCAGAACGCCCGGCCTTTAGATGCTGAAATCCAGCTTGCTCGCCGCTTCCGACGACACGCCGGCCTGATGGGCGCGGACGCAGAGGTCTTCGATGGTGGTGCGGTCCAGGCGGGCCATGACCTCCTCCTGCATCTCCGCCCAGAGAGGGCGGACGACGCGGCGGCCCAGTTCAGCCCCCACTTCCTCCTCGATGGGATCGGTGGACTGCTCCAGCCCGCGCACGACCCGCACGATCTCCCCCAGCGTGATCCGCCGCCGCTCCTTGGCAAGGCGGTAGCCGCCGCGGGGGCCGCGCACGCCGGTCAGCACCCCGGCCCGCACCAGCGCCTGGAGCACCTGTTCCAGGTACCGTTTCGGAATGCCCTGCCGCGCCGTGATCTCCGCCGACTGCACAGGCGCGGAACCCGCATTGTAGGCGATGTCCAGCACGGTCTCGATGGCGAACATCAGTTTCTTGGAAATACGCAGCATCGGGCCCCGTCCTCCTCAGCCCTTGGTTCCAGTGGAGCCGAATCCGCCGGCGCCGCGCGCGCTGTCGGGGAGTTCCCCGACCTCCTGCCAGCCGATCCGCTCATACCGGGCCAGCACCATCTGCGCGATGCGCATGCCGCGCTCCACCGTGAAGGGCTCCTGTCCCAGATTGGCCAGGATCACGCCGACCTCGCCGCGATAGTCGGCATCAATGGTGCCGGGGCTGTTCAGCAGGGTGACGCCGTGCTTCAGCGCCAGGCCGGAGCGGGGGCGCACCTGCGCCTCGAACCCTTCGGGCAGCGCGATGGCAAGCCCGGTGGGGATCAGCCGTCGTTCCCCCGGTTCCAGTGTCACCGGCGCCGCCACCGCGGCCAGCAGGTCCATCCCGGCCGACTGCTCGGTGGCATAGGTCGGCAGGTTCAGCCCCTCGGCATGGGCAAGGCGGCGCACGGCAACGGTTACGCTGGTCATCGTCACTCTGTCTTTCCGGTTTCGAAACGATCCGCGATGGCGGTGGCCAGACGGGCGGCCACCTCGCTCTTGGGCAGGTCGGCCCAGATATCCTCCCCGCCATCGCGGCGGATCAGATGCACGCTGTTGCGGTCGCCGCCGAACGTGCCCGTGGCGGGGGACACATCGTTCGCCACGATCCAGTCGCAGCCCTTGCGGGCCAGCTTGGCGCGGGCATAGGCGGCGACGTCGTTGGTCTCCGCCGCAAAGCCCACCACCAAAGCGGGGCGACCCTGGCCCATGCCGCTGACGGTCGCCAGGATGTCCGGGTTCTCCGCCAGCGCCAGGGCGGGCGAGCCGGAGCCGCCCTTCTTCAGCTTCTGCCCGGCCGCATTGTCCACGCGCCAGTCGGCCACAGCCGCGGCGGCCACGAAGATGTCGGCCGGAAGGGCGGCCTGGACCGCCGCCAGCATCTGCACCGCCGTCTCCACCCGCACCACCGACACGCCGACAGGATCGGCGATCTGCACCGGCCCGCTGACCAGCGTGACCCGCGCGCCCAGTCGTGCCAGAGCCGTGGCTATGGCATGGCCCTGCTTTCCGCTGGAGCGGTTGGCGATGTAGCGCACCGGGTCGATGGGTTCATGGGTAGGCCCGCTGGTCACCACCGCGTGCCGCCCGGCCAGCGGCCTGGGCGCATCGCCTTCCGCGAAGAACCCCTCGAGCGCCGCGACGATCTCCAGCGGTTCGCTCATCCGGCCCGGCCCGTACTCGCCGCAGGCCATGGCGCCTTCGTTCGGGCCGATCATCCGCACGCCGCGGGATTGCAACAGCGCCACATTGGCCCGGGTGGCCGGATGCTCCCACATCCGGACATTCATGGCGGGAGCGGCCAGCACCGGCTTGTCGGTGGCGAGCAGCACCGTGCTGGCCAGATCGTCCGTCAGCCCATGAGCCATCTTCGCCAGGATGTTGGCCGTGGCCGGCGCCACCAGGATCACATCCGCTTGGCGGGAGAGCTGGATGTGCCCCATCTCGCTCTCATCCGTCAGGTTCCAGAGGTCCTGATAGAGGGTATCCTCGCTCACCGCCTGGAGCGCCAGGGGCGTCACGAACTGCGCGCCGCTGCGGGTCAGCACGCAACGCACGGCGCAGCCCCGCTCCCGCAGGCGGCGCACCAGCTCCGGCGTCTTGTACGCGGCGATGCCGCCGCTGACGATCAGCAGCACGCGCCGGCCCTGTAGGCCGGACCTATTCTCCAGGCCTTGTATTGCCATATCGCCCCGGAAAGAACGGTGGTGAACTGTGAAATGTTAGATAGGACGAGTGCGGCGGTTACGCAAGCCGGTTGGACGGGGAGCGCGGCAGACTTGCAGGTCAGGCAAGCCGGCCCAGCTCCCGCTCCATCTCATCCTGGGTTTTGATCACGGACAGGGCGGCCTTGTAGGCGGCGCCGGCCGCGATCTGCTCCACCCGCTCTCCCGCCGGATCGACATTGGGGGCGGCGATCATGCCATCCTCATTGGCGAAGGGGCTGTCGGGGGAGAGCTCGGCCACCACGGCCGGGTTGGCAGGACGGGTATAGGCACGGGTCCCCATGCCCTGCCCGTCCGGACCAGCAACGGAATGCTGCACGGTGCGCACCGCCTGATTGGGCTGGGGCGCGCCGGCAGGAATAATTCCGTCCTTGCCGGGCAATGCGCCGGTGCTGCGCATGTTGGCCACATTGGACGCACTGCCCGCCATGCGGGTCTGCGCCGCGAGCGCGCCGGACAGGGCGGTGGTGATGGCGTTGGGCATGGCTCCTCCCGTGCCCATGATTATCCATTCGATCGGGGCGGCGCGCAACTGTCGGCTGGCTGGGGTTTGTGATCGACCACAGCGATGTTATCTTCTCCGCCATGTTGCAGTGCAGCAAAGTTCGCCGGAGTCCACAGATGCACCGCTTGTTCAATCGCCTTCGCCCCAAGCGCCGAAGCGCACCGCCCACACGGACGGCCGGTTCAGCCGTACTGGAACCGAAGGCGCGGGAGCGATCGGCTCCTGTCCAGACCAAGAGCATCGATCTTGCCCTCCAGGGCGGGGGCAGCCATGGCGCTTTCACCTGGGGCGTGCTGGATGCTCTACTGGAAGATGGGCGGCTGGAGTTCGAGGCGATCAGCGGAACCAGTGCGGGGGCCATGAACGCCGTGGTGCTGGCCCATGGCTGGGCCACGAACGGGCGAGAGGGGGCCAGGGCGTCGCTGGCGGAGTTCTGGCACCGCATGGGCGAGCTGGGGCGCAATTCCCCGCTGCAGCGCACCCCGGTTTCCCGTGCGCTGGGGCGCTGGCGGATCAACGACAACCCGTTCTACAGCTTGTTCAACGTGCTGAACCTGTTCAGCAGCCCCTATCAGACCAACCCCTTCGGCCTGCATCCGCTGCGCGGCGTGCTGAACGATGTGGTGGATTTCAAGCGCATCCGCCAGCCGGGCGGAATCAAGCTGTTCCTGTCCGCCACCGATGTGGAGTCGGGCAAGGTACATATCTTCCGCACCCAGGACCTCTGCGCCGATGCCGTGCTGGCCAGCGCCTGCCTGCCCACTTTGTTCCAGGCGGTGGAGTATAGCGGGCGCCATTACTGGGACGGCGGCTATATGGGCAATCCCGCCTTGTGGCCGCTGTTCTATGAAAGCAAGACCCGTGACGTGCTGCTGGTCCAGATCAACCCCATTGAGCGGCCGGGCGTGCCCAAGACCGCGTTCGAGATCATGGACCGGATCAACGAGATCACCTTCAACTCCTCCCTGATGCGGGAGATGCGGGCCGTGCATTTCGTGACCCGCCTCGCCGAAAGCGGCCAGCTGGACCCGGCGCAGTACAAGCACGTCCTGATGCATGCGATATCCGGCCAGGCGGAGATGCGGGAGCTGCATGCCTCCACCAAGCTGTCGGCCGAGCCGGAGTTCCTGACCCATCTCTTCAAGCTGGGCCGCACCGCGGCCGAGTCATGGCTTGAGGGCACCTGGGACAAGGTGGGGGAGCGTACCAGTATCGATATCGCGAAGGACTATATGTGAGGGCTGGGGTCGGCTATATTGCCGGCTTACCCCAGACAGGAATGGCGCATCCATGGTCCAGACCCGCCCGACCGGCAACGGCTTCGGCAACAGCATCGGCGGCACCGCCACCGACGGGCAGCGCAGCGGCCCGGCCGCAGGCATTGCCGCGGTGGAGCGGCTGCCCCCGCGTGGCCGCCCGGGCAACCGCTGGCCGAACCCGCGGGAGCTGGCCGCCCTGATGGTCAACGGCATCCTGCGCCTGCCGGCGCGGTATCGCCGGGGCATGTTCCTGGACGTGCTGTCGTAAGGGAGATCGTAGGGCCGGCCAATTGGCCGGCGGTGGCGCGCCCGAAAGGATTCGAACCTCTGACCCCCAGATTCGTAGTCTGGTGCTCTATCCAGCTGAGCTACGGGCGCAACGCCGTCTATGGCCCTTCCCGCGTCGGCGGAAGGGAATGGCGCGCCCGAAAGGATTCGAACCTCTGACCCCCAGATTCGTAGTCTGGTGCTCTATCCAGCTGAGCTACGGGCGCGCATTTCGCAACCGATCCATCCGCCAAGGCGTGGGGACCGGCTGTCGAGGCCGCTGCTTCTAGCGGAAGCCGTTGGGGATTGCAACGCCTTTCTGACAGCATCCGGTCAGGCGCGCATTGCCCATCACCACCGCTTGGGTTATCAGTGCCCGCCTGTCCCGCCCCGCAGGAGTACCCTGGATGTCCGAGCACGCCGATCCCGCCAAGAACTTCCCCGTCACCTGGGAAGAGCTGCACCGCAATGCCAAGGCGCTGGCCTGGCGCCTGTCGGACAAGGGGCCCTGGACCGGCATCATCGCCATCGCCCGCGGCGGCCTGGTGCCCGCCGCCATCCTGGCGCGCGAGCTGAACATCCGCGTCATCGAGACGGTGTCGATCAAATCCTATGAGCATCAGTCCCAGGGCGAGATCAAGGTGCTGAAGGCCCCGGACGCGGTGCAGGACGAAGGGGCCGGCTGGCTTCTGATCGACGATCTGGTCGATACCGGCAAGACCGCGGCCTTTGTGCGCAAGATCATGCCGAAGGCCCACTTCGCCACCATCTATGCCAAGCCCTCGGGCCGGCCACTGGTGGATACCTTTATCACGGAAGTCAGCCAGGATACCTGGATCCATTTCCCCTGGGATTTGAACCCGATCAGCTACATGCAGATTCCGCGCTGACCTGCTGGAAGCGATGGCAGTATGATCGGCGGTGCCTATCGCCGCCATCGCTTCAACCGATTTCAGTTATCGTTGCCGGTACTCTATCCTGTCCCACCAAGGTGTTGGTGAGAGACGGGTCATGCAGCGCAAGTCGGTACAGAGCTTGATGCGGGAGTTGGAGCGGCACGGCGTCCAGCTCCAGGACGGGCGGTTCCAGTTGAGCGGGGAAGCGCCGGCATCGCTGCTGCTGCGCGCCCACCGCAACCGCCGCGCCCTGCTGGCGGCATCGCGCGGGCGGGATTAGGATCGGGCTGCGACCAACAGGCCTGCCCCCTGTTCAAGGTGGCACGCCGCCCTACCTCTTCGGGCAGTGTCCCGATTGTCCGCGCCCGAAGGTGATTGCATGAGCACCGGCCCCGTCTCCCTCCGCCCCGCTGGCCATCCCCCGGTCCAGAAGCCGCGCATCGGCGTGCTTCTGATGAATCTCGGCACGCCGGAGGGGACGGATTACTGGAACATGCGCCGTTACCTGAAGGAGTTCCTGTCGGACCCGCGGGTGATCGAGGTGCCGAAGGCGGTGTGGTGGCCGGTGCTGAACGGCATCGTCCTGACCTTCCGGCCCAGCAAGAGCGGCCACGCCTACAAGACCATCTGGAACGAGGAGCGGAACGAGAGCCCGCTGAAGACCGTGACCCGCGCCCAGGCAGAAGGTGTTGCCAGGGCGCTGGAGGAGCGGTACGGGGCGGAGATCGTGGTGGACTGGGCCATGCGCTACGGCCACCCTGCCGTCGCCCCCGCCATCCAGCGCATGAAGGACCAGGGCTGCGATCGCATCCTGCTGTTCCCGCTGTACCCGCAATATTCGGCCACCACCACGGCCACGGCCAACGACCAAGCCTTCCGCAAGCTGATGAAGATGCGCTGGCAGCCGGCCGTGCGCACCGTGCCCGCCTATTCGGACGAGCCCGGCTATATCGATGCCCTGGCGCGGTCGGTGACCCGGCATCTGGAGGGGCTGGACTGGACGCCGGACCTTGTGCTGGCCAGCTTCCACGGCCTGCCGAAGCTCTATCTGGACCGGGGCGACCCGTACCATTGCTTCTGCGTCAAGACCGCCCGCCTGCTACGCGAACGGCTCGGCTGGCCGGAGGAGAGGCTGCGCCACAGCTTCCAGTCCCGCTTCGGCAAGGCGGAGTGGCTGAAGCCCTATACCGACAAGACGGTGGAGGAGCTGGCGCGCAGCGGCGTGAAGAAGATCGCCATCATCGCCCCCGGCTTCAGCGCCGACTGCGTGGAAACGCTGGAGGAAATCCAGGGCCAGGTGCGCGACGCCTTCATGGCGGCGGGCGGCGAGAAGTTCACCTACATCCCCTGCCTGAACGACCACCCCGACCACATCGCCTTCCTCACCGGCATGGTGGAGCGGGAGCTGGCCGGTTGGATCGGTGCCGCGCGGAAGGCGGCAGTGGCGGCAGAGTAGGGGGCGGTGCGCCGGCGGGTTCACCCTTCGACAGGCTCAGGGTGAGGGCTGGCTTCGGCCAGGCAATTTGAATGGCGAGGGGCGCCGCCTTCTCGGATGCCGCTGCCCGACCCCCGATTTTCCCCATTGGTCCCGGACCGGATCGGGATTATATCCACCTCCAAAGGGGAATTCCGAAATTCCACATCTTGGGAGGTGTTCTATGGCGTCCGAATTCCGCGGCAAGATCTATGACAGCATCCTGGACACCGTCGGCGCCACGCCGCTGGTGCGGATGAAGCGCTTGGCGGAGCGGCACGGCGTGGTGGCCGACGTGGTCGGCAAGTGCGAGTTCTTCAATCCGCTCTCCTCCGTCAAGGACCGCATCGGCAAGGCCATGATCGAGGCCGCGGAGGCCGATGGCAAGATCACCCCCGGCCGCACCACGCTGGTGGAGCCCACCTCCGGCAATACCGGCATCGCCCTGGCCTTCGTCGCCGCGGCCAAAGGCTACAAGCTGATCCTGACCATGCCGGAGAGCATGTCGATCGAGCGCCGCAAGATGCTGAAGCTGCTGGGGGCGGAGCTGGTGCTGACCCCGGCCGCCAACGGCATGAAGGGCGCCATTGCCAAGGCGGAGGAGCTGGTGGCCTCCACCCCCGACGCCTACATGCTCCAGCAGTTCAAGAACCCCGCCAACCCGGCCATCCACCGCGCCACCACGGCGGAGGAGATCTGGAACGACACCCAGGGGCGGGTCGATGTGCTGGTCAGCGGTGTCGGCACCGGCGGCACGCTGACCGGCGTCGCCGAGGTGATCAAGGCCCGCAAGCCCGATTTCCGCATTGTGGCGGTGGAGCCGGAGGATAGCCCCGTCCTGTCCGGCGGCCTTCCCGGCCCGCACAAGATCCAGGGCATCGGGGCCGGCTTCGTTCCGGACATCCTGGCCAGGGACCGTATCGACGAGGTGCTGACCGTCTCTAACACCCGCGCCTTCGACATGGCGCGCGAGGTGGCGAGCGTGGAAGGCTTGGCGGTCGGCATCAGCTCGGGCGCGGCCATCGCCGCGGCGTTCGAGATCGGCGCCCGGCCGGAGATGGCCGGAAAGCTGATCGTCGCCATCCTCCCCAGCTTCGCCGAACGCTACCTTTCCACCGCCCTGTTCGAGGGGCTGGAGTAAGCGAGGAGGGGCGCAGCGGGTTTCCCTGCTGCGCCCCGTTTCCCTCTATTCCGATGGGCTGGGGGCCGTGTCGGATGTTTCGACAGGCACGACGCCCTGATCCTCCGCCGCCAGCCGGCCGGCAAGCGCCCCCACCACATACTGGTTCAGTGTTTCTCCGCGAGCAGCGGCGGCTTGGGAGACGCGCCGGTGAAGGCCCGGCTCGACCCGCACGAGGAAGCGCCCGGAAAAGGGCTTGTCCGGCGCTATGCCGGTTTCTGCGCAGAATTCCAGATAGTCGTCCACGCTGTCGCGGAACTCTTGCATCAGGCCGGCTGCGCTGTCGGACTGGAAGGTGACCACATCCCGGATTCCGATCACCCGGCCATGAAAGGTCATTGCCTCCTCATCGAAGGTGATGCGCGCCGTATATCCCTTGTACTGCATCGCGGTCGAAGCCTGTCCGGTCCGGCAAGGATGTGGTGGTATCAAAATATGATATCAATGTCGGGTCGGATCGTCGAGGGTGATCCCGGCAGCCGCCAGGAAATCCCGGACGGCGACAACGGCACCTTTGTCCGTTTCCTTCTCCGGATGGGGGCGGTGAAAAATCGCCACAACTCCATTCAGCAGGACGCGCACGCGTGAGCCGCGTCCTTCCGCCACCGTGGCGCCCAGATGCCGGAACATGGCCTCGATGTCGGACTAGGGAATGGTGCCGGAGACCGGGTTGGCATGGAGGCGGCGGAGGGTGCGAAGATGGCGGGAATTCATGAGCATGCCATTGTGATGCACATCCATTCTTGCATGCTCTAGTAGTAAGATCACCTATCTTGTCCATTCATGGCGGTGGCTGCCGCAATGCCATTCATGACTCCTGCACAAATGTGGGTTCAGCGGCCACCCCTTGCGCGGCATCCAGCCCGGCACCATAGTCCCCGCCATGACACAGCCCAGCGCCCCCCTTATCGACCTCACCGACACCCAGGTTGAGCGGTATGCCCGCCATATCATGCTCCGCGAAGTGGGCGGGGAGGGGCAGGGGAAGCTGTTGGGATCATCCGTCCTCATCGTCGGCGCCGGCGGGTTGGGCGCGCCGATGCTGCTCTATCTGGCGGCCGCCGGGGTGGGGCGGATCGGGGTGGTGGATGACGATGTCGTCGACCTCTCCAACCTTCAGCGCCAGGTGGTGCATGAGACGGCCGGCGTGGGCCTGCCCAAGGTGGACAGCGCCGCCGCCCGCATCAAGCGGCTGAACCCCGACGTCAAGGTCATCGCCCACCGCACCCGGCTAGATGCCGGGAACGTGATGGAGATCCTGTCCCACTATGATGTGGTGGCGGACGGGACGGACAATTTCGCGACCCGCTTCCTGCTGAACGATGCCTGCTATTTCGCGGGCAAGACGCTGGTCAGCGCCGCCATGCTGCGCTTCGACGGGCAGTTGTCCACCTTCAAGGCCCATCTCGGCGATCCGCACCCCTGCTACCGCTGCGTCTTCCGGGAGCCGCCGCCGCCCGGCATGATCCCGAGCTGCTCGGAAGGCGGCGTGCTGGGGGCGCTGGCAGGCTCCATGGGCTCCCTCCAGTCGGTGGAGGTGCTGAAGGAGTTGCTGGGGATCGGCGACTCGCTGTCGGGGCGGCTGCTGATGTATTCGGCGCTGGAGACCTCCTTCCGCACGGTGAAGATCCGCAAGGACCCGGACTGCCCGCTCTGCGGGAGCCATCCCGCCTATACCGACCTGTCCCACCACCGCCAGGGCTGAGGAACCGCGAATGCCCGAGGGAAGCCAGGGTCTCGCCATCGTCATCCATGCCGGCGGATACGACCGGGTGCATTACGCCCTGGTTCTGGCCAGCGGGGCTGCGGCCACCGGACGGCCGGTGACTTTGTTCTTCACCGGCCGCGCCCTGCCGGCCCTGATGGACGGGCAGGGCTGGCGGCAGCTGGACCCGGCGGACGACGGGACGCCCGCCGCGGAGCGCGAGGCCGTGCTGGAGGCGCGCCGGGTGGCGACCATGGAGGAGCTGCTGGAGGCCTGCGGCGAACTGGACGTGCGCTTCCTGGCCTGCGAGATGGGCTGGCGGGCGCTGGGCGTGGAGAAGCCCGTGCTGCGCCCCGGCCTTGCGGTGGAGACCGCGGGCGTGGTCACCTTGCTGGGCGGCGTTCCGCCGGGGCATCATCTGGTTTTCGTGTGAGGCGCAGGTCGGACCGAGTCCGGAGGGGCGATGGTCCGACACGGTCTCACCGGTCTTCACCACCGTGTCGGATCGGCGCTGCGCTTGATCCGACCTACGAGGCGCCTGCTTCCCATGCCCGAACTTCCCGAAGTCGAAACCGTCCGGCGGGGTCTTGCCATGCGGCTGGAGGGGCGGGTGCTGAAGGCGGTGCGCCAGTACCGGCCGGACCTGCGCTTTCCCTTCCCGAAGGATTTCGCCGCCCGCCTCACCGGCCGGCGGGTGGCGGCGCTGGACCGGCGGGCCAAATATCTGCTGATCCGGCTGGATGATGGGCAGGTCTGGCTGACCCATCTCGGCATGTCCGGAACCATGATCGTGCGCGAAGGCCCGCCGGCCGATCCCCGCGCCCCGCATGACCATCTGGTGGTGGAGACCGAAGATGGCTGGACCGTCACCTACAACGATGTCCGCCGCTTCGGCTTCATGGACCTGATCCCGGAGGAGGAGCTGGAAGCCCACCCCATGCTGGCCAGCCTGGGGCCGGAGCCGCTGGGCAACAGCTTCAACGCCGAGGCGCTGAGCGCCGCGCTGGAGGGGAAGATCACGCCCATCAAATCGGCCCTGCTGGACCAGACCGTGGTAGCGGGACTCGGCAACATCTATGTCTGCGAGGCGTTGTTCCGCAGCGGCATCAGCCCCAAGCGGCTGGCCCACACGGTGGCGGGGAGGCGGGCGGAAAGGCTGGTGCCCGTGATCCGCGACGTGCTGGCCGAGGCGATCGAGGCGGGCGGCTCCACCCTGCGGGACTTCAAGGCCAGCGATGGCGAGCTGGGATATTTCCAGCACAGCTTCAAGGTCTATGGACGCGAAGGCATGGCCTGCGAGGGCTGCGACTGCGACCTGTCCCGGACGGGCGGCATCCAGCGGATCGTCCAGTCCGGACGGTCCACTTTCTACTGTCCGCGCAAACAGCGGTAAGGTATGAGGCCTCTCCATGGTCAGCAGAGCGCGCCCCAGGGAACGATCCGGTTCGAGTGCCAGACGCCGCGGGCTGGCGGCGCTGATGTGGCTTGGGCTGGCCTGTATGGCGCCGCTCGGCCCTTCCCATGCCGCCGATGAATTCGTCCCCGGGACGGAGGATGTGCCTCTGATGCCCGGACTGACGGCTGGGCAGGACACGGCCATATTGTTCGACCAGCCGGATGGCCGCATCGTGGAGGTGCTGGCCGACGGGACGGCGCCGGCCGCCGCGGTGCGCCGCTTCTATGCCGAATCCCTGCCCCAGCTCGGCTGGACCCCGGACGGCGACGGGGCCTGGCGGCGGGAGAGGGAGCGGCTGGAGCTGCGGGTTGCGGATGCCGGCGGCAGGACGCGGGTGCGTTTCCTGCTGTCGCCGCTGAACCCGCCGCGCTGACGCCGGCCGGAAATCCGGTGCGGAATGGAATCGGCCGCGCGGGCCACCGATGCCGGAACCAACCGGCCCGGCCGCGCAGCCCGCAGGGGCTAGAGAGGGAGAGGAACCGATGTCTTACGAAAACATCCTGGTCGAGACCAACGGCAAGGTCGGGATCGTCCGGCTGAACCGTCCGAAGGCGCTGAACGCGCTGTCCGACGGGCTGGTCACCGATCTGGAAAAGGCGCTGAACGCGTTCGAGGAGGACCCCACGATCAATGTCATCGTGGTAACGGGCAGCGAGCGCGCCTTCGCCGCCGGCGCCGATATCAAGGAGATGGCGGGCTTCGGCTACATGGACGCCTATCTCAAGGATTTCATCACCAAGAAGTGGGGCCGTCTGGCCACCTGCCGCAAGCCCACCATCGCCGCCGTGGCCGGCTATGCGCTGGGCGGGGGCTGCGAGCTGGCGATGATGGCCGACATCATCATCGCCGCCGATACGGCCAAGTTCGGCCAGCCGGAGATCACCATCGGCACCATCCCTGGCTCCGGCGGCACCCAGCGTCTGGTCCGCGCCATCGGCAAGGCCAAGGCTATGGAGATGTGCCTGACCGGCCGCATGATGGATGCGGCGGAGGCGGAGCGTTCCGGGCTGGTGGCCAAGGTGGTGCCTGCCGCCGACCTGATGGACGAGGCCATGAAGACCGCCAACCGGATCGCGGACATGTCCCGTCCGGTCGCCATGATGACCAAGGAAGCGGTGAATCGCGCCTTCGAGAGCAGCCTGGCCGAGGGCATCCTGTTCGAACGCCGCCTGTTCCACAGCACCTTCGCGCTGGAGGACCAGAAGGAGGGCATGGCCGCCTTCGTCGAGAAGCGCCAGCCCAACTTCCAGGACCGGTGAGCAGGGGGGCTATTCAAGTTCCGGGCTTGCCTCGCGCCGCATCCTGCGCCACATCCTCCGTCGCCCGGTCTGCGCCGGGATGATGGAGGATTGCGGCGGGTTGCCCGGACCCGGCTGCATGAGTCTTAAGCTTGACGAGGCAGGCGCACAGGCTTATAAGCGCCGCTTCCAACGGCACCACCCGGTCCGCAAAAGGGTTTCCTATGGCTAATCACAAGTCCGCTGAGAAGCGTATCCGTCAGACCGAGCGCCGCACCGAGGTCAATCGTGCGCGCATCAGCCGTATCCGCACCTTCCTGAAGAAGGTGGAGACGGCCATCGCCAGCGGCGACAAGTCCGCCGCCAACGCCGCGTTCCGCGAGGCTCAGCCGGAGCTGATGCGCGGCGTGAGCAAGGGCGTTCTGCACAAGAACACCGTCTCCCGCAAGCTGTCCCGCCTGTCGGGCCGCATCAAGGCGCTGGGCGCCTGAGCGCCGCGCGGGACCGGGTGTGAGGCGAACCGCGCGGCGTCATGGCCGCGCGGTTTTTCATTTCCGGCCATTCCCCCGCAGGTCCGGATTTGATCGGACCGGATGACACTGTAGCGCCGGATCTTCACCGCCTGTTAATGGCCCTTGAACATGATCCGAGCCGCGGCGGCGCACGAATTTTGCTTTTTAGGCTGTTCCCTTTTCGATCCTGTTGCCAGTGGGGCCAAGCCCGTCTAGCATTCCCGAACGCGCTTTGGCGCCAGGAGCGGGACCAGGAAAGACAAGGGTCGCTCGCCAGACGAACAAGTCTGGAAGGCGGACGGGGAAGATGATGGAAAAGTCTCACCCAAAGATCTGACCTTCCGGATTGGTTCCATCTCTTTGAATGTTCAAGCTGTCGACGGGCAATTCATTTGGGTTGCCTGCGGGTGGGTCGTGCCTTTTTCAGGCATCGGTTCTGATCAACAGCGTGGCAATAGGTGACTTGTTGTGACGGGGATGCATCACCGGAACGATGATGATCTGGGGGGCGGTCCTGATCCCGCCATGCGGCGTTGGGACAGAGTAGGGTCGAGCCGGCCGCCGGAAGGCGGAGGCGGCCTCCAGGGGCAAGCGGTGACGATCCGGGCAGCGGGTGGCGGGAGCGCAGGGGTA